>CAYQRP010000024.1:0-12782 GCA_964419815.1 uncultured Luteolibacter sp.
GCTCAGTTTCCTCGCATTTTCTCCCAAAAGGCGAAGAAGCCGCCGGTGGCGAGGGGGCGGAGGGAGAGATCTTCGGGTCGGTCGAAGAGGATGAGCTGAATGCCGGCATCCGACAAAGCGGCTTGCAGAGAATCAAGTTGATCGTGGAGAGGGCCGACTTCGGGTCGCATCGCAGCGATTTGTTGGAGCTGGTTTTCGCTCGCCCAATTTACGAGCGCATTCGTGATGGGAGAATCGACGGAGATCTCGGCTTCGATGCCGAAATTATTGCCTGCGCGCTTTGCGCCATCGTTGATCGCGGAACGCAACCATTTGGTTTTAATTTCCGGATATCGAAGGCGACTCCATGTGGAAACATCGCATGTGGCGATGATGGCTGTCGGGCGAAGCGATGTGAGCGGGCTTTGTTCGATGAAGAGATCCTCTTCATGTATCCATATGCCAACTCGTTCATCTAGCAGTGGCGGGGATAATGGTAGTTTTGGGCGTGTGATTGCAGGCCGCTCTTCGGCGGGCAGGATCAGGGCTTGCGGATTTTCGAGCAACTCAAGTCCTTGATGGTGTGTTGCGAGAATATCGGGTGGCAGATATTTTTCCAAATTGCTGCGGCGGGGTAGGTAGGTTTTTCCCGGGGTCTGAAGTCCGGCGACCCAGCGCCAGGAAAGCGTGTTGGATGCCGGGTCTCCATCGAGCAGGTGACGAAGAAAAAAGTCGGCCCCAAGTTGCCATGGCAGCCTTTCGATATGAATCCACCATCCGGCAAACCACATGCGAGCATGATTGTGAAGGTATCCCGTCTCAACCAACTCGCGGGCAAAATGGTTCATGATCGCAATCGGACCTTTGCCGCTTGTGCAGCGAACTGCACGATCGCGAATGGCTTCCATGGCTAGGTCGTTTTGAATTGCGTTTAGTTCATTGAGATACTGCGTCCACACCTGCGGTCTCAGCGAGAGCCAACTTTTCCAATAGCGCCGCCAATAGACTTCTTGGGTGAATTTCTCAACGGTCGATGCCGCATAACGGCGCAGCGGAGCATTCGCGCATTCGGATTCAAGGAGAATGCGATGACGGATTGCGGGTGAGAGCCTCGACACATTCGTGTGGCCGTGAACCACATGATTGCGATCCCTTCCGTAGCGTCCGGCAAAAGGCACGAAGGCCTCAAGTTGCGAAAGCGCGTCCTTGCGAGTTGAGGCAAAGACGGGTGTTTCGTGGGCAAAAAATTCTTTCTGCATGCTCGGCTTCGATTGCGAGTACTCGAATACCCTTGATTCGAAGGAAAGCAAACTCCCAAGATCAAGGTGTGAAGAAACAGCATCTGCCTGAGAAAATTTGTGCTGCCTGTGGGCGCCCTTTCAAGTGGCGGAAAAAGTGGGAAAAGGTTTGGAGCGAAGTGAAATTTTGCAGTGACCGCTGTCGGGCGGAAAAATCAATGAAGCCAACGAAAACGCCTTGAGGCGGATTTGGCAAGATGGTGAGAGTCGTCGATAATCGCCGCTCGTTTTTGTTTTACATTTCCAATCGGACGTTGGGGATGTGAGTGAAAGAAATTCGCATTGGCGCTGTGTCGCGGCTTTCTTGGACACCGCCGAAATACACAACCGAGCGGCCGTAGCGGGCGCGCAACTGATCGAGTGTGGTGTCGAGGCGGCGGAGTTTTTCGTCGGGAGGGCATTCTGCTGATTCCATGGACTCGGCGACGAAACTTTGGAAGAGCTCGGGTGTGTGATTGCTGTGGGTGATGAGGCGGGTGAGCATCACGCCGACATGCAGGATTTTTTCGCGAGGATCGGGCCGTTCCCGCCAGAGGCGGTCGAGCAAATGCATCAGGCGCAGGGTGGAGTCGGTCTCCGGCATGCGGATTTCCGGCGACCATGATGGGCCTCGGAGATAAGCGATTTGCATGGTGAGTGCGCCGCAAAGAAGCCCATGCGAGCGCAATCGTTCGCAGGCTTTGTGAAGCAGCTTGCAAAGGATCGGCCATGCCTTGTCCGGGTGACGGTGCTCGGGCGGAAGCACATGCGAATGTCCGATGGATTTGCGGGCCGAGACGAGCTCGGGGATTTCGTCGCCGCGAAGCAGGTGCCAGAGTCGATCGCCGAGCACGCCGCCCCACACGCCGTGCAGCAGGTGTTTTGATGCGCGACAAAGTGCCTCGACGCTGTGAATTCCTGCCGCATGGAGGCGCGCTTCGGTGCGCCGCGCGATGCCGGTGAGGTCACGCAATTTGAGTTCGTGGAGCACTTGAGGCAGGTCCTTGCTTTCGATGATGAAAAGCCCGTCGGGCTTGCGCATCTTTGAAGCGATTTTTGCGAGGTACTTGTTTGGTGCGGCCCCGATGCTGACCTTGATGAAAGGAGAAATTTCGCGAGCGACAGTGGCTTTGATTTTTTTTCCGATGCTTTCCACTGTTGCCGGATCGCGCAGGTTGAGGGGTAGCCATGCCCACATTTCGTCGATGCTGAGAACCTGTTCGACATGGATGCAATCTTCGACCGCTTCGACCACTCGGTGATGGACGGAGATGTATTCGGTCGGTTTTGATTCCACGATCGCGATGCCGGGGCAGAGCACGCGTGCGTCGCTGATGCGGGTTCCGGTTTTGACGCCGAAAGCTTTGGCTTCGTAGGAGGCGGCGATGCAGCATGACGATTCCGCCATGACAGGCGCGACACCGACCGGGCGGCCGCGCAGGGCAGGATCCAGATGCTGTTCGACTGATGCGAAAAACGAGTCGCAGTCGACAAAAAGCGCTGTGAGCGGGTGATTCAAGGCCGGGAGCTTTGCGCAGTGAAATCCGGCGGTCAATTTTAAATGTTCAAATGAACATTTAAAATTGATAGTTTTGAATTGACGCGCCGCGGCATGGTTTGGCTGGCGCTGGCGCTTTGTTGTTTTAGGCGTCGTGAAATTGATCAAGTGCGCAGACCTGTAGGCTGCGCGCACGCCATCGCGTTATGTGGGTTTCCGATCTTTCTGTCATCGTCATTTTCGTTGCGCTCGTGACCCGTGCGCATCGCATCCGATGAAATTTGCGCCCGTTCACAGCCCTTAATTTTGCAGCCGCATGATCGTCGCGGCGCACAGCGGTTGGCTGGCCTGCGGGATGCATGAGACTTGTGAAATTTCGGAGCGGTTGGGTGGGCGAATGATTATCCCGAAAAACATCATGGACAGGTTTTGACGCGGCGACGCGTTGATCGACCAAGGGCGGCAGCGTTTCCAGTCCGCATGATGCAACCATTTCAAATCACACACCGAAAAAATAATGAATGCCGATTTCCATTCCGCCGCCATGCACATAGGTCCTTTTTACCGTCGGGATCTGGATGCGTCCCGAAACTTTGGCGGCATGGCGGTGGACGCGCAGGGGCCGGCCGATGAAGGGTGCAGGATACCGATTTGGAAGCATGTGCTTGATGCGGTATTGTTGCTGGCGTGTTTGCCGCTGGCTTTGCCGTGCATGGCGCTGGCGGGTTTGTGGATTGCGGTCGTGTCGCGCGGGCCGGTATTGGTGCGGCAGGAAAGAATCGGAAGAAATCGTCGTTGTTTTCCGATGTATCGGTTCCGCACGACGAAGATCGATGCGCACGATGAACTTGAGCAGCGTCACTTTGGCGATTTGGTGCGCGCAGGTTCGCCATTGCTGAAGCTTGATTTGGCACCTGACGCGCGCTTGATCCCGGGTGGTCGATTGTTGCGTGCCTCGGGCATGGATGAGCTACCTCAGATCGTCAACATCCTTTGGGGTGACATGAGCTGGGTCGGTCCGCGGCCCTGCCTGCCGTCTGAGCTGTGTTATTTCACCGCGATTCAGAGGCGTCGCTTTGAGGTCTTACCTGGCTTGACCGGATTGTTTCAGATCAAGGGTCGTGGACTCTCGACTTTTGTCGAGATGAACGCGATGGATGCCTCGTATGTGAGGCACTGTTCGCCGTGGCTGGATTTGAAAATCATGCTTCACACGCCGGGCGTTTTGTTGCGTCAGGCGATTTCCGTGCTGAAAAACACCGAATTTGGCGGCGCAACCCGCGACAGCAGGCCGGAGTGAGGCAATGAAATTTTTCTGATCAACCCCATTCCCAGAACTCTCATGCCAAACCATTACCAATCGAATCACTCCACGGCTGTCGGATTTCATGACATTCTTTACGCCCTGCGCCGACGTCGTGTGATGATCGTTTCGCTCGCGCTGTGCGGTTTGCTGTTGGCGTCGTTGGTGCATTTTTCCCGCGATCCCGTTTACGCTTCGGATGCGAAGCTGCTCGTGCGTTATGTGCTTGAGCGTGGTGCGGTTGACCCCTACGAGCAGCGGCAGAATCCCGGGGCGGCGAAGGCTGATCAGGTGATTCAGACCGAGATCGAGATTCTCACCAGCATGGATCTTGCCCTTGAAGTGGCGCGTGATGTTGGTGTGGGAAAAATTTCTCCGAATCTTGACGGTGAGGGTGACGCCGAGCGAGCGGCTGCTGAGCTGCTGAACCAACTCAAGGTTGTGGTGGGGCAGAGCAACAATGTTTTGCTCGTCAAATACTCGCATGAGGATCCGACGGTGACCAAGGAGGTGCTGCACGAGTTGATGGATGCCTATTTTCAAAAGCACCTGTTGATTCATCGTTCGGCGGCCGCTTTTGACCTGATTGCCAATCAGGCCAAGGAGGTGAAGAGGAAGCTTGTTGAAACCGAAGAGAAGCTCAACAAGCTGCGCACCGAATCCGGCATCACCTCGCTTGGAGAGGCGACGGGAACTCTTGCAAGCCAGCGTGCGGCGACCAACGAGGAGCTCATCAAAGTGCGTGCCGAATATGCGGAGCAGCAGGCGAAGATCGATTCGATGCGGCAGAAACCGCCAAGCGGAGCAGGTCGTGCGGCGGTACCAAGCGGCCCGAACGATCCGGCATCGGGGATCACTCCGTCGGTGCTTGCGGAGTATCGCGTGAACCTCGAGATGCTCGATTTTTTGCGCAAGCGCGACATCGAGTTGAGGATCAAGTTCAAGCCCGGCAATCGTTTGCTCGAGCTTAACCGCAGTCAAATCGGGCAATGCGAATCGAAGCGGCAAGCGTTGGTCGCCGCGTATCCGATGCTGGCCGCGGGCACGAAGGACGATGCTGAAAACCCCTTGTGGAGCCAATCCATCGAGCAGGCAAGGTTGGCGGCTTATGCGGCGAAGATCAAAGTGTTTGAAAACCACCTTAAGGAAATTTCGGCGCAGTTCAGCGAGCAATACGCGGTTGGCTCGCGGATTGAAGAACTTGAGAGGCAGAGGCAGATGGAAGACGCCGAATACCGCAATCTTGAGGCCAATCTGAAGAATGCAAAGGTCGACCAGACACTTGATCCGTCGAGGATGCCGAACATCACCATTGTCCAACAGCCGACCGAGCCATTCCGATATTACGATGAACGGGAGAACAAGATCATCATGGGATTGGCGGGCGGGGGCATTTCGTTGGGCTTGGCGCTTGCGCTGCTGATGGAGTTGTTGCTCGACAAGCGAGTGAAGCGCCCGGACGAAATCGAAAGGCGGTTGAGCATCCCGCTGATTTCATGCATCCCGTATCTTCGCGATGCCGATCGAGCCGGTTTTCTTGCGTATGGCGGGACTCCCTTGCTTGGAAATGGCGATGATCTCGCGCCGCCCGACGATCCTTATGCGGGTGATGCGAGGCGTTTCATTTTGCCGTATGCCGAAACCATTCGCGATAGGGTCATCTTTGATTTCGAGGCAAACCGCGTGACCCACAAGCCCAAGCTCATTGCGGTGACCAGTTTGTGTGCGGGTTCCGGCACGACCACGATTGCGGCGGGATTGGCAAAGTCGTTTTCAGAAATTCCCGGCGCGAAGGTGCTGTGGGTGGATTTGAGCGCGTTTGATCCGGGTGCCGATGACTTTGGCGACGGGCAAAAATGCCCCCTGAACCACGCGCTGCGAATGGCGGAAAAACCAGGTTTTGCCGACAACGACCGCAGTCTTTTTCATGCCAGTACCGATGGCATGGGGCCGGGCGCGCGTGGCATCAATGCCGTGCAATTCAGTCGCATGCTGCCGGAGATGCAGGACAGCCCGTATGATTACATCATCTTTGAAATGCCATCGGTTGAAAAGTCGGGACGCACGCTCACCATGGCGGCCTTGATGGACAAAGTGGTGCTTGTGCTGGATGCCGAGAACACCATCAAGGACATGCTCGTGTGGACTTATTCCGAACTGACAAAAGGCAAGGCCGATGTTTCGTGCGTGTTCAACAAGGCGCGTGCGGATGTGCCCTCCTGGCTATGCGCGAACTGAATCGCCTGAGCTTTAAAAAATTCTGCTGCGATTTTTGACATCATCATGACGAAGCTGCGCCACAAATTTTTGATCCGTGCGATGAGGATCACCGATCAGCTGATTCTTGCTGCGGCCTTGTGGGCGGTGATGAGACCTTCGTCGCTGGTTTCCGCTTTTGGTGATAGGCGGTTTTACGGGTACGGATTTGCCGAGGTCGCCGGCATGGTGGTGCTGATGAGTGGTTGGGTTTTCATTCACGATCATTTCGTGCGCTATCGTGCGGACCGTTTTGTGCCGTTTGCTGCGGAAATCGCAGATTTTTTCAAAGCCACTGGCGTTGCATGTTTTTGGTTGATGCTGATTGCGATCATTGTACCGGGCTACGGCATGGATAGTACTTCGCTCGCCTTGTTTTTTGGGTTGGCGGGCGCTGGTGGGGCGGTGAGTCGCTTGGCTGTGAGATCGATCGTGATTGGCGCGAGAAAATCGGGTTACAATTACAGAAACCTATTGTTTGTAGGGATCAACGACCACGCCCTCAGTGTGGCAAAAAAAATCCTCGCGAAGCCGGAGCTGGGATTTCGCATTGTCGGATTTGTGGCGGAGGAACCTTCGGACAGCGGGATGCTTCCTACGACCGGACGATCGGACTGGCGGGTTTTAGGAGGCATCGACGAGATGAAGGAAATTCTCGAACGTGAGAGCGTTGATGAAATCATGGCATGCCTGCCGATTGATTCAAAGATCGAAGTACTTGCGCGGGTGACCGGTTACGCACGCGATCTGGGCGTGGTGATGCGTTTGGTTCCGGGTGAGGTTGAGCGGCGGGTGCTTGAGGGTTTTCATTTTGAGTATTTTGACGATGAATTTGTCATTACGCTGTTTCGCGAAAGGATGATCGGTCAGCTCTTCATGAAGCGCGTTCTTGATGTGGTTCTCTCGTCGGTGATGCTATTGGCTTTGTCTCCTGTTTTCCTTGTTATCGCGGTCTGCATCAAAGCGAATGGCAGCGGTCCGGTATTTTTCACGCAGGAACGGGTGGGTTTGAACAAGCGCAAGTTTCGCATGATCAAGTTTCGTTCGATGTGTGATGATGCGGAAGAAATGCGTGATTCCGTTTCGCATCTCAACGAGGCTGATGGACCTGTTTTCAAGATCCAGAACGATCCCAGGGTCACCCATGTCGGAAAATTTTTGCGCCGTTCGAGCCTCGACGAATTGCCGCAGTTGTGGAACGTGCTGCGAGGCGAGATGAGTTTGGTGGGGCCGCGTCCGCCCTTACCGGAAGAGGTTGATCGATACGATTGGATGTTTCGCAAGAGGCTTTCGGTGAAGCCTGGAATGACCTGCATTTGGCAGATCAGTGGGCGAAGTGATGTGTCGTTCGCACGCTGGATGAGGATGGATCAGGATTATGTCGAGAACTGGTCGCTGTGGCTTGATTTGCGGATTTTGATGAAAACCATTCCGGCGGTGCTGACCAGCAGGGGGGCTTGTTGATGGAAAATCGCTCAAAAAAACCTAGGCTGCTGGCGATTTCTTCAGGGGGTGGGCACTGGATTCAGTTGTTGAGGATTAGATCGGCTTTTGACGGGTGTGATGTGACTTATGCCACGGTGGATGAAGGGTATGCGGAGGATGTGCCGGATTGCCGCTTTGTGCGGATTCCCAACGGCAACCTCTGGAGTTTGCGAAGTTTGGTGATTTCAGCTCTAGGCATTGCGTGTCTGTTGCTGAAATTGCGTCCGGATGTGGTCGTCACCACTGGTGCCGCGCCTGGATATTTTGCCGTTGTGTTTGGCAAAATGGTGGGCGCGCGGACCGTGTGGCTCGACAGCATGGCGAATGCCGCAAGCCTTTCCGCGTCGGGTCGCAATGCGATGCGCTTTGCTGATTTGTGCCTGACTCAATGGCGGCATTTGACGGGTGAAAAGGGACCGCATTTTCGTGGCGCCGTGTTTCGGAGGGGAGTGACGACATGATTTTTGTGACGGTGGGAAGTGACACGCCATTCGACCGACTGATTCGAACCGTCGATCGCTGGGCGTTTGAAAATGGCAGGCGTGATGTGTATGCGCAGATCGGAAAAAATTCTTGGAAGCCTCAGTATGTCGCTTATTCCGAAATGCTTGGTCCGCGTGATTTCATGCGTCACGTGAAGGCGGCAAGGGTGCTTGTGGCCCATGCGGGAATGGGCACGATCCTTAGCGCGTTGCAGGTACAAAGGCCTTTGTTGGTGATGCCGAGGCGGGGTGCGATGGGTGAAACGAGAAACGATCATCAGTTTGACACGGCAAGCAAGCTTCGCGGCATCGAGGGCATCGATGTGGCACTCGATGAGACCGAGTTGATGCGAAAACTTGCAAAAATCGACAGTTTCAAAGCTGCTGGACCGATTTCCAATCATGCCGAGGAAAGCCTTACCGCCAGCATTCGAGAATTCATTCACCGACAAAAAATCTCATGAGCGAATCGCGGGATTACGTGTTGGTCACACCCGTTAAAAACGAGGAACAAACCATCGAAAAAACCATCAATGCGGTGATCCGCCAGACCCTGAGGCCGGTCGAGTGGGTCATTGCAAGTGACGGATCGACGGATGCCACGCACGACATTGTGCGCCGTCATTTGGCGAAGCATTCATGGATTCGTTTGCTCGAGCTTCCACAGCGAGACGGTCGTTGTTTTTCGGCGGTGGTGGTCAACATGATGGCGGCCATCGCGCATTTGGAGTCGCAGGATCACGCGTACATCGGACTCCTTGATGCGGATGTTGATTTTGCTGCCGATTATTACGAAACGATCATTGACCGTTTCGAGCGTGATCCGAATTTGGGCCTGGCAGGCGGTATGGTGGTTGATCCTGGTGAGCCGCGTGATCGCATACCCAGAAACCGCGCGGACATACCGGGTGCGGTGCAGTTTTACCGAAAGGAATGCTTTGATGCAATTGGCGGGCTGATGCCGATTCCCGAGGGTGGTTGGGATGGAATTGCCTGCGTGATGGCGCGGATGGCCGGATATCGGACGCGTCTTATGAGCGATCTGGTCGTTGATCATCTCAAGCCGCGAAACGTATCGCAGGGCGGCGTATTGAAACGTCGTTGGCAGATGGGAATTCGTGATCGGGCGGTTGGATATCAGCCTCTTTTCGAATTCGTCAAATGCCTCAGTCGGATTGGCGACACGCCGTGGCTAGTAGGCTCGATCGCGTGGTGGTGCGGATATCTCTCGGCCTGCTTTTCGGCCAGGCAATCGATGGTTCCCGAGCCCGTTCGCCATCAATTGCGGCGCGAGCATGCGGATCGGATCAAAAAACTTTTTCCGGAAAAAATCTTCAAATCTCTCGGTAAAACCAAGCTCCCCAATTCCTCAGCCACATGATGCCCGCCACGATCCATGCCCCGAAGCCGATATCCGCAACCCTGGTCGAACGCTATGGACCTGTCATGCGGCGCCGTAGGATGTCGCCGTTGATTCGCATGATTGCCGATTGTCACCGACGCAACGGCAGGGCGGACATCATCGACATCGGCGGAACAAGTCGTTTCTGGAAAACTGCGGTTGGGCCGAGCTTGGATGAATTCAACGCCCATGTCCGTGTGGTCAACCTGCCGGGAGTGGAGAAACCGCGCATCGAGGGCAGGATGATCTTTGAAGATTCTGACGGCTGTGATCTTTCTGCTTATGGCGATGCGTCGTTTGACATTGCTTTTTCCAACTCCGTGATTGAGCACGTGGGGGATTGGGGGCGGATGCGAAGTTTTGCCAACGAGGTGAGGCGGGTGGCCAGGGCTTACTTTGTGCAAACGCCGAATTTTTGGTTTCCGGTTGAGCCGCATTGCGTGACGCCGTTTTTTCACTGGTTGCCATTTGCATCGCGTGTGTGGCTTCTAAGGCACTTTGACCTTGGGTATTGGCGCGGGAGAAAGAGCGTGGATGCGGCGGTTGCGACAGCTGAAAGTGCGCGTCTTCTTAGCGCGCCGATGATGGCGGAGTTGTTTCCCGAGGCGGACATTTTGAAGGAAAGATTTCTGCTTTTGCCAAAGTCGATCATCGCGGTCTGTCGTGAAAATCAGTGATTCGATCGGAAAAAATCGTCCATTTCATGAATCTCTCGATTGTCATCATCAATTGGAACTCACGCGAGTATCTTGAAAAGTGCCTTGAGTCGTTATCGCGTCAGCGCTTGGGATCGGACTGCGAAATTGTGGTGGTCGATGGCGCTTCGTATGACGGGTCGGATGAGATGGTGCGTGATCGGTTTCCCGAGGTTCATTTCGTTCAAAGTCCCGAAAACATCGGCTACGGAAGGTGTTGCAATCTTGGAGCGAGGGCCGCGCGTGGAAAATATCTTTTGCTGCTCAATCCCGATACCGAGTTGAAGCCGGGATCGGTCGGCGCCTTGCTTGCCGCACTTGAATCGAGGCCGAAATTCGGATTGGCGGGCGCGAGGCTCACTGACCCCGATGGATCATTTCAACACTCAAGCACCCATCCTTTGCCCGGCGTATTCAACACCGTCTTTGATTGCTCGTTCGTCAGGCATCTGATGTGGCGAGCTTCGGGTCGCTCGCAAAAGAAATCGCCTTTTTCAGTTCATGCCGTTTCCGGGGCCTGCATGTTGATACGAACTGCGCTCTTCAGAAGTATTGGAGGCTTCAATCCGCGATTTTTCATGTATGGCGAGGATGTTGATCTCTGCCAGCGTGTGCGCGAGGCTGGGTATCGGATCTGCCATGTGCCGATGGCCGAGGTGGTTCATCACGGCGGGGTGAGTTCCGCTCAGCGGAGCAGCGGATTTTCTCAAGTGATGATTCGCGAGGCAGTTGATGTTTTCATGCGAATTCATCACGGAAGGTTTGCGGCGCTGTGTTGTCGTTTTTTGTTGGCGGCATCCGCGTTGGTGAGGATTGCTATCGTTTCGGTTTTGTGGGTTTTCAGCCACGGCGAGATGCGTCAGCGCCTTGGAGCTGTGCTCGCCAAATGGCGTTTGGTGTTGAGGTGGTGTTGTGGTGCGGAAAATTGGGCCAGCCATCACTTCGTGAGTACACCCAGACGCGTGATATGCAACGCCTGAGACGGGAGTGACAATGAGAGTCAACATGATGAAAAAAATCAGACGTTCCATCCTGTGCGCGTTGGCGCTCGCGGCACTTGGAGCCGAAGCGCGAGCTGCGACATCGGTAAGCCGCCACGGCATCACATGGACATTTGACCGTGATCGGGTCACCGGGGTTTACGCCAACGGTGATCCTTGGGTCGTCGGGCCGGTGGTCATCACATCGATCTCGCCTCAACCGACTGTCGGCCGCAACGGATCGATGCTCAACCCATCGCTGGGAAACCGTCAGGCCTTCGACGACCGCTACATCGCGACCTACAACCCCTACGACAACAATCTCAATGTTGGGATCAAGCTTCCGCTGACGGTGGCAGCCAACAGTTCGTTGATTTCGAGCATCTCATCGGTGGATTACAAGCAGTGGGGGCTGACCCAGATGTTTGCGGTTTTGACCTGCGTCTCATCGGCGCCAAGTGCTGGAAGTTTCAGGCCCGCGTACATGGGGGCGCCGATCAAAACCAGTCCTTGGAATGTCTCATCACTCAATTTTTCCAAGTTGCAGAAACTTCCGACCACGGGATTCACGACCATCCCGAACTGGGCCACCTACGAGGCGGATTTTGAGAAACTTTGGTTTGAGATGGATCTCGCGTGGACTGGTCGCTATTTGCACGCACCGTATCAGGCGGCCAATGGTTATGGCAAGGACATGGCGATCAAGACGGGCGATGTGGCGCTCATGTTGAACATGAATTTTTCCGATGAAGTGAAGCGCAAGCTGCTGATCAATTATGTGCAGTATGGCATCGACATTGCGGGGATTCGTGCGGCAGGGGGGCGGTGGTACGACACGGGCGGTCATAACATCGGGCGTCTGGCGCCTTTGATGGTAGCCGCAACGGCTTTGGATGATGCTTCACTTAAAGCCCGGCTCGACGGCACTCAGTTGGGATTTTCCGAGTACTGTCAGACATTTTTCGTCACGCAGGCCGATGTGGATCGAGTGCGCTACACGGCTGACGGAAGGCCGCGGCTCCCTTACACGAGTGCTGACATCGGCATGCCCGAGTGGGGGGAAACCCATACCGACAACCCGACTCGCGACGGCAACAATTGGAATGCGTACTATCGCGACATATGCGGCGGTCAGCTCACTGCTCCAGCCATGGCGGCGAGAGTCATGGGCATTCGTTCTTTGAGCAAGTGGGAACCCATGTACCTGTATCAGGAGCGGCATCTCAATTACGAGCAGGGCTCGACTTATCAGGGGGAATTCAATTACAATCCGACGCCGGCCTTTCACAAACAATTTTACAACACCTTCAAGGCTTACACACCGGGTTCCGTGATCGCACCTCCGCCACCGGTCGTGACCTTTGCGATCGGTGATCGCATCGAGCTTTCCGCCAACACCAATGTGCGGGCAAGCGGTGCTTTGAC
>CAYQRP010000025.1:0-12548 GCA_964419815.1 uncultured Luteolibacter sp.
CTGTTTTCGTTGTGAAATAACTGGGCTGTTAGCCTCTCGGCTCCTTTCTGTAATTGGTTGGCAGAGTGTTCATTCTAGCCGTCAAACCCGCATTTCCCCTTGTTTGGCCCGCACATGACCACCGAAAAGTACTCGATGGAGTCGATCGAAAAGTGGCAAATTGTCCTTGAGCCACCGAGCCTTTTCTTCTAACAAATCGACGTCATTGCGTCGATGCACAAGACACCTCGCCGGAGACCATGAAATTGAGACGCCACATACCCACGACACTGGCCATTTTGTCGCTAGGTCACCTCGCGTCCGCAGCTGAGTACACATGGACCAACACCACATCAAACGGATGGCTGGGCACTAGCAACGGCTATTCATTGACCAGTTCTGGCAACTGGAACACAACGCCGACTTTCAACAACACGACGACTCTCAACTTCAGCTCGAGCAACGGTCAGATCACCATTGCAGCACCGTTTGGCACCACCACCGTCAACAAGATGGTTTTTTCGAGCGGCACCGGATGGCGATTCAATTCCGGATCCGCAACGATCAGTTTCGCCGGAACCACTCCCACATTGGATGTTCAGAACGGTTATGCCCGCCTCGAGTTCAACCCCAACAGTTCTGTTGGCATCACCAAAACCGGCGACGGCACCATTCAATCGAACTTTCAATCTGTCAGCTCCGGCTTCACAGGCCCACTCACCATTGCTGCAGGCACCTGGCAAGCGATGAACAATTACGCGCTGGCTGATCAAAAAACGGTCAATGTGCTGTCGGGTGCGACACTCAACATGAGCAGCTTGGCACTTGGATCGAGTGCCATCTCTGGCGGCACCACTGCATCTCGTGGCTACACCATCAATATTGCTGGAGATGGGTCAGGCGCTGGCGCAATCACCGGTGTTGCGAACGTGATGAACGGACTTTCGGGAATCAAGCACCTTGCCTTGACCGATGATGCATCGGTGGGAACCAGTGCCTCCTATGACATTGGATACAACGGCGGATCCATTTCGGGAGCAGGTCACACCCTCACCAAGCGTGGCAGCGGAACCATCTGGATGCGCGCCGCAGCTACCGATATTTCATACAATGTGGCCGAGGGGACCTTGGTTGCCAACACCAGCAATGATGCATTGGGCGGAGCGGCGGGCTCGGTTTCGGTCGCCTCTGGAGCGATCCTGGCCAGCTCCGGCAACATGGCAATCGCGACGCCGCTGACCATGGCATCGGGCTCCACGCTGAACAATCTATCTGGCAGCACATCGTGGTCTGGTAGCATCAACCTCCAAGCAGGTGATGGAGTCACCTTCACCGGAGCCAGTTCAACAACAACGATCACCGCCCAAGGAGTCATCAGCGGCGAAGGCGGCACTTTGATCAAAGCGGGCAGCAACACACTGAACCTGAATCAGACGAACACCTACACCGGGCTTACCAAAATCACACAAGGCACTCTCTCCCTTGGCTCTGCAGGCTCGATCGACCAGTCATCGGAAATTCAGGTTTCCAACGGTGCCACTTTCAATGTGAGCACGGTGAGCGGTGGATACTCTCTCGGCAGCGCACAGACCTTGTCCGGCGGAGGCACGGTTGCAGGAGCCACGACCATTGAAGGAACCCACAGCCCGGGCTTTAGCCCCGGCATTCAATCATTTACCTCGGACCTCACCTATTCGGATGGCTCGATCATTATCTGGGAGTTGATTGACAACACCATCGCGGGACGCGGAACCAATTACGACGGCATCAATGTCTCAGGCAATTTGACCTTCAACGGGTCCGTGACCCTCGATCTCACTTTTGCCCTCGCTTCCAGCAACGTGGATTGGACTAATGCCTTATGGTCGGGCTTCGTGTCCGGCGCCAATGGTTGGAAAGTGTTTGATGTGGGTGGCACGGTTACCGGCTTGGACAATATCAACCTGCCTCTTGGCAGCACTTTGCTCGACAGCAATGGAACGAGTCTGCTCACAGCTCGTCCACAGGGATTTTTCTACCTCAGCGAGCAAAACGATGGCGTCTACCTCAACTACGCTGTGCCTGAGCCCGCGTCCTTTGCCCTGGGCGGCTTAGGCCTTCTCCTCACACTCCGCCGCAGACGCTCCTAGAGCAGTTTGGTAAGAGGTTTAGCCTTGGCGCGAAAAGATTGCGACCGCGCAAGGCGTTGTTTTTTTGGTGGAATGAGCCCTCGCAGTCTCACATTCGTGAGAGCGCTCTCAACAATTTGACGAGCTTGAGCCTTCGTCTCATTTCACCCAACATACGACTCACGAATCCAAATCACATGAACGGAAACAACCCAAATGCAGTTCTCGCATTCTGTCCAAGTGCCCCATGGCTTGGTCGAAAAAATTTCCTGCGCTCGCATGCCTTTCGAATGCCATGGAACGCATGGGTTTTATGGGTCTTTTGCCACCTCATCCTGACTTGGCCCGCGATGGGCGCGCTCACAGGAAGCCGACCCAACATCATTTTCCTCATCACGGACGATCAAGGCTATGGCGACATCTCCGCTCATGGGAATCCCGTGTTGAAGACTCCTCATTTCGATCGACTGCGGGAAGAGGGCGTTCGTTTTGAAAATTGGTACAACAGCCCGACCTGCTCGCCAACCCGCGCAGCGTTGATGACCGGACGTCACGAATTTCGCAATGGGGTCACGCACACTTTTGCGGAGCGGGAGCGCATGGACCTCAAAGCAACGACCATCGCCGAGGTCTTGAAGCAATCCGGGTATCGAACCGGCATTTTTGGCAAATGGCATTTGGGCGACGAACCCGAGTACCGTCCTGACCGTAGGGGGTTTGAAGAAGTGTTCATCCACGGCGGTGGCGGAATCGGACAAAGCTATCCTGGCAGCTTGGGAGATGCTCCGGGCAACGGCTATTTCGATCCCTACATTCTTCACAACGGAAAATTCGTGAAAACCGATGGCTACTGCACCGATGTGTTTTTCAAACAAGCCACCACTTGGATCGAACGATGCAGGTCACAAGAGGCTCCATTTTTCTGTTGGATTGCCACCAACGCCCCGCACCTCCCGCACATTGTCAAAGAGGCGGACCATGCGCTTTACAAAGGCAAGGGACTTGAAACGGAAACCGAAAAATTCTTCGGCATGATCCATAACATCGATGAAAACCTCGGAAAGCTCATGCGCCAGCTCGATTCATGGGGGCTTGCCGAAGAGACATTGATCATCGCCATGAACGACAATGGCGGAACTGCCGGCAATCAAGTCTTCAATGCCGGCATGCGCGGCAACAAAGGCAGCCCGTGGCTTGGCGGCACCCGTGCTTTCAGTTTCTGGCGATGGAAAGGCAGCATCAAGCCCGGGGGGCGCGGCCAATTGACGGCCCATCTTGATCTATTCAAAACCCTTGCGGACCTGAGTGGCGCCAAACTTTCTCCAGCACTCCAGTCTCAATCCGCCGAAGGACGGAACTTGCTGCCACTGCTGGAAAATCCCGACGCTCCATGGCCGGATCGCTTTCTCATGACCCATTTCGGACGCTGGCCCAAGGGAAGCAATCCCGACGACGCAAAATACAAACAAGCCGCCATCCGCAACACCCGGTTTGCATTGGTGAATGAATCAAATCGTCGCAATCAGTGGCAACTCTTCGATCTCTCTGAAGATCCGGGACAGAAGAAAAACATCGCTGCGGAAAATCCGGCAAAGCTTAAAGAATTGGCCCGTCATTATGATCAATGGTGGGCCTCACTCAAGGGGCAATACGACATCCATGAGCAGGCCTTGGGCCCGAAGATCAACTCATTTGCAGCGGATTATTGGAAACAGTTTGGCGGCGGCCCTTCGGCGTTGGATTTGAAACGAATGGACCCTGCCAAGGCTTTCGAAGCCGATAAGAAACCAAACAAAAACAAGCAAGCTCGTCCGGGCAATCCGCGCCAAGGAAAATGAGGTGCTTCACGCTGGATCACGCGAGCCTGTTTCTGGAATCAGCGATTGCAGCAGTTTGGAGTTTACTTGATTTCCGCATTCGAGAGAGTTGTCTCATATGAAAAACTCCACTTGGTATTACGCCGCACTCACGGGTGCATTGACTCTGTTTGCAAACGTCTCGATTCAAGCAGAACCGAAAAATGCCGAGCCAAGTTTGCCGCCCGCCAATGTCGCCAAGTGGGACGAATTGCTGACTCCCGATTTGTCGAACATGGAATTTCCTGAAGGGGTCTGGACACTCGAAAATGGGGAACTCACCGCCTCAGAGGACAAGGTGATCTGGACCAAAAAAGACTTCCAGAATTTCATCCTCGATTTCGAATTCAAAAACGGTCCGAACGCCAACAGCGGCGTGCTGCTATATGTGACCGACACCGCCAAGTGGATTCCAAATTCCGTCGAGGTTCAGCTCTTGGACGACTCGGGAACAAAGTGGGAGAAGGCCGATCCAAAATGGAAATGTGGAGGAATCTTCGGTCGTGTGGCTCCCTCCAAAAGCACGGTGAAACCCGCCGGTGAGTGGAATCGCTGCATCATCACATGCCGGGGCCCGCACATCGAAGTGGTGCTCAACGGCGAGAAAGTTTCCTCCATGGACATGACCAAATGGACCTCGGCCAGCCACAACCCCGATGGTTCCGAGATGCCCGCATGGTTGAACAAGCCTCTCAACGCGCACCCCACCAAGGGCAGGATCGGATTCCAAGGCAAACACGGCGGGGCGCCAGTCTGGTTCCGAAATATCAAGATTCAGGACATTCCTTAAGTAGGCCCCGCTTGTTGAGGGCGGCCCAAAAGCAAATTCCTCGCAACCATTTCGGGGTTGTGTATCTTTGCCCTGCGTGTTTCCCATGCAACGCCCGTCGACTCCAACCCTGCTTTTCGCCGCGATCTGCCTTGCCGCGCTGATCGGGTCGTTGACTTGGCTTGCCCTCAAGGAGCCTGCGCCAAGCAACCTCAGCCAATCTTCCTCCCACGCTGCTCTGGAGAGCGTCGGCTTCAACGCCCACATCCGCCCCATCCTCTCGGACAAATGCTTCTCCTGCCACGGCTTTGATTCGACGACGCGCAAGGAAAACCTCCGACTCGACACCGCCGAGGGTGCTTACGCCGCGCTGGAGAGTGATCCAAAGAAGTTCGCCATCGTGCCAGGCAAGCCGGACGAAAGTGTCGTGCTCCAGCGCATCCTGACGACCGATCCGGATGCCATCATGCCGCCGCCGGATCACCACAAACCTCTCTCCGAGGATGAAAAGAAACTCATCACTCGCTGGATCGAACAGGGCGCGGTGTATCAGGAACACTGGGCCTTCGACACGATCGCGAAAACCTCGCCGCCCGAGACCGGCGCACGGCATCCCATCGACAATTTCATCCGTGAAAACCTCAAATCACACGGCCTTGAGCCTTCCCCACCCGCCGATAAATCCACGCTCATCCGTCGCGTCACACTCGACCTGACAGGTTTCCCGCCCACCCCGAAGGAGCTCGACGCTTTCCTGAAAGATGAATCCCCGGACGCTTACGGAAAACTGGTGGATCGTCTCCTTGCCTCCCCGCGCTACGGCGAACGCATGGCCGTTCCATGGCTGGATGCGGTGCGCTACGCGGACAGCGTCGGTTACCATGGCGATCAGAACGCGCGTATTTTCCCCTACCGCGACTACGTCATCGATTCCTTCAACGCGAACAAGCCCTTCGACCAATTCACCCGCGAGCAGCTCGCCGGCGATCTCATGCCGAATCCCACCGACGAGCAGAAAATCGCCACCGGTTTTCTTCGCCTGAACCTGATGACCCGCGAGGGCGGCGCGCAGATCAACGAGTACCTCGCGAAATCCGCCGCCGACCGCGTCCGTGCGGTGGGAGCCGCTTGGCTCGGCCTTACCACCGGTTGCGCCGAGTGCCACGACCACAAGTTCGATCCATTCACCGCGAAGGATTTCTACTCAATGGCCGCGTTTTTCAACGATGTGCGGCAATGGGGAGTTTACGCCGATTACAATTACTCGCCGAACCCGGACTTGCCCGGTTCCAACAACGAATGGCCGTTCCCGCCAGAGCTTTATGCAAAAAACCGCTCCGCTATGGAGCGCCTCGAAGCAGCCCGCGAGGCCTCGCACGCCGCCGCAAAAACCGTCACGCCGGATCCCGCCGCACTGGAGGCATGGCGGCAATCCACCGCCGCATTCCTCGCCGCAAACCCCACCGGTTGGCTGCCGCTCCAAGCCACCGCCATCACCCGTGGCGGCAATCTGCCTCCTCCCAACCAGGCCGACGACCAAAGCATTCTCATCACCGGCGAGCCGGTAAAAGACGACACCCTCACCATCACCTACACCCTGCCGCCGAACACGTCGCTGAAAACGATCCGCCTCGAAGCCTTGCCGGACGCCGCGAACAACAACCGCGTGGGCCGCCGTCCCGATGGAAAATTCACACTCACTCCGAAGTTCGCCGTCAACCGCCAAGTACTAGGTTTCTCGTACCAACAGGCGGATCGCCGCACGCCGCAGAAATACTCGAACGGCAGCCAGTCGCCTCTGTTGGAAAAAACATGGCAATCCGCCCCGGCCATCTTCGAGGAACCTTCCGACGCCGCCAGCCTTCCTCACCACGCCCACTACCACCTCAAAGCCGCGCGCACTTTCCCCAAAGCCGCCACGCTCACCCTCACCCTGAAGTCGGCGGACATCGGGAAATTCCGCGTCAGCATCAGCCCCTTCGCGGATCCCATCCCAGGTGAACCCACCGCGCTGCGCCCGCAACTTGCCTCGGCTTTCAAGTCGGGCAAGACCACCGATCCCGACATCGCCGCAGCGTTCGTTCTCGCCACCACGCCTTTCGAAAAACTCCCTGTTGCCGCCCAGCAAGCCCGGCGAAACATCATCGCCGCCCGAGCCGGTTACGCTCATTCCATGATCTCGCAGCCTGTCCCGCCGGACAAGATCCCGCAAGCGCACCTCTTGCCGCGCGGCGATTGGATGAACCCCGGCGAAAAGGTCGAGCCCGCTTTCCCAGCCTTCCTTGCCAAGCACATTTCGCCCACTGAAAAACGTCTCACCCGCACCGATCTCGCCGAGTGGCTGCTGGCCGAGGAAAATCCGCTGACCTCCCGCCACTTTGTGAACCGACTCTGGAAACAGTTTTTCGGAAAAGGTCTTTCCAACATCCTCGACGACCTCGGCAACCAGGGCGAGTGGCCCTCGCACCCGGAACTCATCGACTGGCTCGCCGCCGAGTTCCGCGGATCCGGCTGGGATGTGAAGCACATGGTGCGCCTCATCGTCACCTCGGAAACCTACCAACAGGCCTCCGCGAAAAACCCGAAGCTCGCCGAGATCGACCCCGACAACCGCCTGCTCTCCGAGCAATCCGCCCGCCGCTTGGATGCCGAATTCATCCGCGACAACGCTCTCGCCATCTCCGGACTCATCGCCGAAGACATGATCGGCGGCCCCTCCATCCTGCCCTACCAGCGCGAGAACTACTGGGAAAACCTCAATTTCCCCGAGCGAAAATACCTTTCCTCCACCGGCTCCGACCAATACCGCCGCGGCCTCTACACCCATTGGCAGCGCACCTTCATCCACCCGATGTTCGCCGCCTTCGACGCCCCCTCCCGCGAGGAATGTGCCGTGGACCGCTTCCAATCGAATTCACCTCAGCAAGCCCTCACCCTTCTCAACGACCAAACTTTCGTCGAGGCTGCCGAAGCCTTCGCCGCCCGCCTGGAAAGGGAAATCCCCAGCGGCTCGGACGCGGACAAAATCAACCGCGCCTACATCCTCGCCCTTTCCCGCCCACCCTCCGAGAAGGAAACCGAAAACCTGACCGCCTTCCTTGAAAAGCTCCGCAACGAAGACAAAAATGTCGACGCCATGAAGCAGCTTTGCCGCGTCATCCTGAACCTGCATGAAACGATCAACAGGTATTGAAGAGGAATGCGGACTTTGATCCGCGATCCAATCCAAGCTCCCTCGAAGCATGAACGACCTCCAAAAACAACTCGCCCTCCATCACGCATGGCAGCAGGACTGGTCGCGTCGCACCTTCCTCAAACGCAGCTTCGCCGGCCTCGGCGGCATCGCGCTTTCCCAGTTCGCCAAAGCGACCAGCCAGCCCTACCTCTACCAGCAGGGCGGCCTCCATTTTCCGGCGAAAGCGAAACGCGTCATCCACCTCTGCATGGCCGGCGGACCCTCGCAATTCGAGTCCTTCGATCCCAAGCCCCAGCTCGACGCGCTCAACGGCAATCCGTTTCCCGAATCCTTCACCAAAGGCCAGCAACTCGCCCAACTCCAAGGTTCCAAGCTCATCGCGCGCGGCTCGTTCACGAAATTTTCCAAACACGGCAAGGCTGGGATCGAAATCTCGGATCTCTTCCCCCACATCGGCTCCATCGCCGATGAAATTTGCGTCGTCCGCTCGATGGTCACGGAGCAGATCAACCACGATCCCGCCCACGCCTTCATGAACTCCGGCTCCATCCTCAAGGGCCGCCCCAGCATGGGATCATGGCTGCTCTACGGCCTTGGCTCTGAAACGCAGAATCTCCCCGGATACGTGGTGATGGTATCGAGGGGAAATTTCCCCGATCAACCGATCTCCGCGCGACAATGGTCGTCCGGTTTCCTGCCCTCAAAATTTCAAGGCGTGCAGTTCCAATCAAAAGGCGACGCCGTCCACTACGTCGGCAGTCCGGAGGGCGTTTGCCAATCCACCCAGCGTCAGGTCATCAATGAAGTCCAGCGCCTCAACGGATTGCTTCGCGACCATCATTACGATCCTGAGATCGAAACCCGCATCGCCCAATACGAGATGGCCTTCCGCATGCAGTCCTCCGTGCCCGAACTCACCGACATGAAAGGTGAGCCGCAGCACATCCTCGACATGTACGGCGTGAAAGAAGCGGGCGACGGCTCCTTTGCCTCAAACTGTTTGCTCGCCCGTCGCATGCTGGAGCGCGGCGTCCGTTTCGTGCAGCTCTACCACCGCGGCTGGGATCACCACAAAGATATCGAACAGCAAATGCCCTACTCCGCCAGCCTCACCGACCAGGCCTCCGCCGCACTCGTCAAGGACTTGAAACAGCGCGGCATGCTGGAGGACACGCTGGTCATTTGGGGCGGCGAATTCGGACGCACCCCGATGGGCCAAGGCACCGGCCGCGACCACCACATCAAGGCCTTCTCGCTCTGGATGGCTGGCGCGGGGATCAAACCCGGCCACGTCTACGGCGCCACCGACGATCTCGGCTATGCCACCGTTCAGGATCCGGTTCACGTTCGCGACCTCCATGCCACCCTGCTCAACCGCTTCGGCATCGACCATGCGCGATTCTCCAAGAAATTCCAAGGCCTCGACTACCGCCTCACCGGCGTCGAGCCTGCGAAGGTAGTGACGGGAATCCTCGCATAGGAGAATTCGCCTAGGTGAAAATCACCGGCCCTGCACCACGAAGCGCCAACTACTTTGGCTCCAAAAGAGGATTCATAAAGCGAAGCTCGATCAACTCCTGCCCATTGACGGCATGCTCCCACCATTGCCTGGCTTTGGCATGTTGTCCGACATGCGGATTGTAGGCGTAGAGCAGAAGGTTGAGATCAGGCAAAATTATCGCGCCAGTTCCCTGATGGTGTCCTCATCGTCCAACTCATCGGCAAGGCGATTCATGTTTCTGCCCGCAATCTCTGCTGGAAATGGTGCCGCAAACAGAGGCTCAATACGCAAAGCCTGACCGAGCTCCTGCCGGCCCAAAGCACGGCGGATCGCCTGATTCAAAACTTCCTCGAAAGAATTGCCCGTCCGAGCCGCTTCTTCCCACAAAAGATGCTCTGTATCCGAGTCAATGGTGACGGTGGTGCGCATGGTTGATGCCGAATCAGTATATTCATTGCTGTCAAGACAGCACATCGCAGGGTTTGTCGATTGCCAAGGCACTTCCAACGGCCTTGACAAAAAAACCTAGCATTCAGCGACTCCATTCCCCATCAAATAGCGCGCCATGAAACCGACCAAATTTCTCATCTTGTCTGCTCTTTTCGCCATGGCAGCGCTGATCACCTGCGGCTTTGGCCGTGCGGCCGAAGCCGCTGTCGTCGCCGACAAGAACTCCACCGATGAGACCGCGGCCATCAAAGGCCTGCTCAACAAGCCGGAGAAGCTCGAGGCCTTTCGCGATCAGGCTATCGGTATGTTCATTCACTGGTCGGTGGATGTGCAACTCGGCTGCGTGATCGGCCATAGCCTGGTTGGGGCGGATGCCGATTACCAGCAGCGCTTCTTCAACGACCTGCCACGTACCTTCAATCCCGACCGCTACGACCCTGCGGCTTGGGCCTCGCTCGCAAAATTGTGCGGCTTCCGCTACGCGGTCTTCACCACAAAACATCACAGCGGATTTTGCATGTTTCCGACCAAGACGACGGACTTCTCAATCGAAAACACACCTTACAAAAAAGACATCACTCGGATGTATGCCGATGCGTTTCGCGTGGCCGGTCTGGGCGTCGGATTCTATTTTTCGCCCGATGATTTTTGGTTGCTGCACAAGCAGGGCAAGCCGATCTCTCGCAACCGGCCGGAAGCCTCGCCCCGCAACAACCCCGAGCTGATGCAGCACAATCTCGCCCAGATTCGCGAACTCTACACCGGCTACGGACCCGTCGAATACCTCTTCATCGATGGCGCACCCGACGGCATCCGCGAACTCGCATGGCAACTCCAACCGGACACACTCGTCACCCGTGGCGCGATGAAAACGCCCGAACAACGTTTGCCCGAGAAAGGATTGAAGGATCCTTGGGAAGCCTGTTTCACACTCGGAACAGCGTGGCAGTTTCAACCGACCCGCGAGACGTACAAGTCCGGCACGCAGCTCATTGAAATGCTCATCGAGACCCGAGCCAAAGGCGGCAATCTCCTTCTCAACGTCGGCCCGGAACCTTCAGGCGTCATCCCCTTCGAGCAGGAACGCATCATTCGCGAGCTCGGCCTGTGGCTGTTCATCAATCACGAGGCGATCTATCAAGTCCGACCGTGGGAAATTACCCACGAGAAAAACGTTTGGTTCACCCGCCACAAGGACGACCCAAAAACCGTCTATGCATTCCTCACCCAGCAAGGGGAATGGCTGCGCGGCAAGCGACGCGAGTTCCTGCTCAAATCGATCAAAGCCACCGACGCGACCACCATCAAAGTTCTCGGTCACGACGGCAAGGAACTCGAATACGCGCCCAAGGTTGACCCCGCCCCGCGCTTTGAACAGTCCGAACACGGGCTGCGCCTGGATGTGATGAGCGCCCAGCGGATACCCGATAACTCCAGGTGGCCCAACCCGCTGGTCGTCAAACTCACCGCCGTTGAACCAGTACGGCCATGACCTCACAAGCGCCACGCCGACCCGGACTAGCGGCGGGGTTATTCGCCGCATTCAAGACGGGCAGTCGATCACTACACAATTGGCGCTGTGAAATGCCCACCCAGGCGTAATTTTCCCATTTCGGCCGAACAATTTTTTGACAAGCGCCCCGCAGACCGCTAAACCACCCGCCCCCGCACCTGGCTAGCCCATCTCTTCGGCACCCGGCGCCAACCTCAACGACCCATCTCAGTCATGGCCAAAAAGACACTCCTCAAAGCCGCCCCCCGCGCCCGCACCGGCTCGGGCCGCCTCAATCAAATGCGCCGCGAAGGCTGGCTGCCATCCGTGATCTACGGTCGCGGCACCGAGAACGCCAACCTCAAGGTCGATGCCAAGGCATTCGCCGAAGTCATCAGCCACAGCAGCTCGGAAAACATCATCGTCAACCTCGAGGTCGAAGGCCAACCCGCACGCCTCGCATTCCTTCAGGCCATTCAACACGATCCGATTTCCGGCGCCGCCGTGCATGCCGACTTCCTCGCGATCGACGAGAAAACCGAAATCACCGCCCACATTCCGGCCCACCTCAACGGTGAGTCCCCCGGTGTGAAACTCGGCGGCGTGATCGAGCAATACATTCACGCGATCGAAATCACCTGCCTTCCCGACGACCTTCCCGAAACGATCGAAGTCGACATCAGCGGACTCGCCCTCGGCGACTCGCTCCACCTCGGTGACATCAAGTACCCGAAAGGCGTGCGTCCGACCCACGCTGCCGAAGTCGTGGTCGTGCACATCGGCAAGCCCGGTGCCGGCGTCGAAGAGGCAGCCGCTCCTGCTGCCGCGCCTGCCGAAGCCGCCAAGGCCTGATTCGATTTTTCTCAAAAATCACCCATCGCCCGGACCGTGCAAACGCTCCGGGCGTTTTTTTGCCTGCGCAAAATTCCGATCCTATCGCAAGGTGGATCCATCGACAGACCGCAACCAAACTTTTTTCGCCGCCATGCCCAGCTCCATTGATTCGCCACGCAGCACCATCGCCGCCATCGCCACGGCGGCAGGTACGGGCGCGGTTTCGATGATCCGCATTTCAGGGCCTGCGGCGCTCGAAGTCGCCGATCAAGCTTGCGACGGCAAAGCATCGACTCAAGCCGACCGCTTTGCGCGACATTGCAAAATCATCGGTGCCGACGGCGCGGTGATCGATGATGGCCT
>CAYQRP010000026.1:0-12539 GCA_964419815.1 uncultured Luteolibacter sp.
CCTGCAATGTCCTGCGTGTTATTTGGGATATGCCAAAGATTCACAACCTGCCCGAATGCCGGCAATGCTAGGAAAACAAGCAACATCGCGGTCCGCCAGGCACTGGCTGATCTGATGGCACTGACGGATGAAAAAGCTCGGGTGGAAGGCGCGTTCATGTTCAAAGCTCCATATGTGGAAAATACGGAAAGGGTTTGCTTTAAATGCCATAGTTTAGGCACGCGGATGCCGCCCGACAAGAGGCGGATTTCACGATTTGCAAAGTCCCTACGACGCCATCGATCCGATGGGCGGTAGGGAAATCAGTAGCGGCAATGGGGCCGGCCGCCGTAGTAAGGCCGGTGGGCGTAGGGCCTGTGATGATAGTGCCCGTGATAATGGTGGTGGCTGTGGTCGTTCGCCAGAGCGTAACCCAGCACACCTGCCGCCGCGATGCCCACGGCCGCCGCACCGGGGTCGACCGATTGGACCGGCCGACCGTAGGCGTCGTAGGTGGTCATGCAGCTCACGCCGCCGAGCGAAACAAGCGCCGAGGCAAGGGTGAGAATCAGAGCTTTGCGAAACATCTGGGTTTTCATGATTTGCTCACACCAAACTGCAGAACCTGCACGGACGCAAATGGATTTTGCAAGCGCCCGAATCCGCCCTTTCAGCGAGCCGCCGCGACCACATGATCCTTGGTCATGCCGAGCTCCTTCATCGCCACTCCGCCGGGAGCGCTCATGCCGAAACGGTCGATGCCAAGCACCTTGCCGGCGCTGCCGACATATTTCCACCACAGCGCGCTGACGCCTGCCTCAATCGCGATCCGCTTGGTGCAAGCCTGCGGCAAAACACTTTCGCGGTACTCTGCGCTCTGACGTTCAAATAACTCAAAGCACGGAATCGAAACCACGCGCACGCCGTCACCCAACTCCCCCGCCGCCGCGATCGCATGCTGCAACTCGGAACCGCAGGAAATCAAAATCGTCTCAAGCTTGCCGCTTTCCTTTTTCACGACATAGCCACCGCGCAGCACTCCGTCGCGGCGTGCGTCAACCGAAAGCTCATTCATCAAGGGCACGGCCTGACGGGTGAGGATCAATGCCGTCGGACCGTCGGTGCGCGACATCGCCGCGACAAAGGCCCCGGCGGTTTCCTCGGCATCGGCCGGGCGGATGACATCGAGGTTCGGAATGACTCGCAGACCGCTCACGGTTTCCACCGGCTGGTGGGTCGGTCCGTCTTCGCCGACACCGATCGAGTCGTGCGTGAAAATGTAAGTCACCGGCAGACCTGCCAATGCCGCGAGGCGGATCGAACCGCGAAGGTAATCGGCAAATACGAGGAAAGTCGCGCCACTCGCGCGGAACAATCCGTCATAGGCAATGCCATTGCAAATCGCGCCCATCGCATGCTCGCGAATGCCAAACCAGATGTTGCGACCCAAGGCATCCTTGGCGGAAAAATCCCCGCCGTCCTTGATGTAATTTTTCGTCGATCCGAAAAGATCCGCGCTGCCCGTGATCACCTGCGGCATGGCCTTGGCCACGGCGTTGAGCACGGTGCTTCCTGCCGAACGCGTCGCATCCTTGTAGTCCGCCGCGAAGGCGGGAATTTTCGAGCTCAAATCGGTCGGCACCGCCAGCGACAGCGAATCGCTCAACTCAGCCGCCAAAGCGGGATTTGCCGTAGCCCATGCCTCATAGACCGACTGCCATGCGTCGAACTCTCCCTTGAGCGCCACTTTACGCGCCGCAAAATACGCTTCGGTCTCGGCCGATACATAGAAATGCTCGTCGGCTGGAAGACCCAGTCCCGCGCGCGCCGACTCGATGAATTTCGCACCGCCTTCGCCGTGACCCTTGGCCGTGCCCGCCACTTCGGGAATGCCCTTGCCGATCACTGTCTTGGCAATGATCACCTTCGGCCGACCATTGTCATCGGCCTTGGCCTTGGCGACCGCCGCCGCAACGGCTGCCAGGTCGTGACCATCGATGGTCACCGCGTCCCAGTTTTGTGATTTGAAATATGCCTCGGCGTTTTCGCTCTGCGAAACATCAGCCATCGCATCGAGCGTCACATCATTGGAATCATAAATGAGCACGAGGTTGTCCAAACCGTTGTGACCCGCAAACGCGATCGCTTCCTTGGCCACGCCTTCCTGCAAACAACCGTCGCCCATCAACGCGATCACATGATGATCAAAAATCACATGCTCCGCCGTGTTGAAACGCGCCGCCGCACGCTTGCCGGAAATCGCATAGCCCACCGCATTGCCCACGCCCTGACCGAGCGGACCGGTGGTCGCCTCGACGCCGGGCGTTTCACGAAACTCAGGATGACCCGGAGTGATCGAGTGCAACTGACGGAAATTTTTCAGATCCTTGCGCGAAACGCCATAACCGGAAAGGTGCAGCCAGCCGTAAAGAAACATCGAACCGTGACCTGCCGAAAGGATGAAGCGATCGCGGTTGAGCCACTTCGGCGCGTCGGGGCAGTGGCGCAGGGACTCACCGAAAAGCACCGCGCCGATTTCCGCACATCCGAGCGGCAGGCCAAGGTGACCGGAATTGCAGGCGTGCACGGCATCCATGGAAAGTCCACGGGCTTCATTGGCGGCTTTGGAAAGAATCTCGGTGTTCATGGTTTCAAAAATTTTACCCGTCAGGGCGCGCCAACCCTAGTTTGCCGCCTTCGCATGACAAGCCGACATTTCCCATCACCACACGGACATGGGAGCGGCTTGAGGCAGGCTGCGCTTGTCGGGTCGCTTTGCGGCGAAATTGAATTTGAACGGAAAATTTCCTTGCCAAAATTCCCCCTCCGGCGTTTCCTTCCCGCCCGCACCGCGAACAATGACCCGTTCGTCTATCGGTTAGGACTCCAGATTTTCATTCTGGCAAGAAGGGTTCGATTCCCTTACGGGTCGCCATCGCTGCCAGCCTCCGCCCCAAGCGGGGGCTTTTTGTTTTCAACCACACCGTGACTGCCCAACAAAAAGCCGCAGCCCTCCAAGCCCGCAAGGGAGGTCTACCCATCGCAGCCCTTACGGCGTACGATTATCCGACCGCCCGCCTGCTCGACGAATCCGGCGTGGATGTGCTCCTCGTCGGCGATTCGCTCGGCATGGTGGTGCTCGGATTTCCCGATACAACCCACGTCACGCTCGACCACATGCTGCACCATGTCGCAGCCGTTGCACGCGCGAAACCAAAGGCGCTCGTGATCGGCGACCTGCCGATCCATAGCTACGACACACCCGCGATGGCACTCGACACCGCGCGCCAACTGGTTGCCGCCGGAGCCGATGCGGTGAAACTCGAAGGCGGCATCCGCCAAGCGGAAAAAGTTCGAGCGATCACCGAGGCCGGCATTCCGGTCGTTGGCCACCTCGGCATGCTGCCCCAACGCGTGATCGAAGAAGGCGGCTATCACAAAAAAGGCAAAACCCGCGAGCAATCGGATGCGCTTCGCGAGGGCGCCGAGGCGCTGGTCGACGCCGGCGTTTTTGCCATCGTCTTGGAATCGGTCGTATCCACCACCGCCCGTGAACTCACCGCATCGCTTTCCGTTCCGACCATCGGCATCGGCTGCGGCGATCACAGCTGCGACGGTGAAGTCGCGGTGATCACCGATGTGCTCGGATCCTACCCTTGGTTTGTGCCACCCTTCGCCAAGCCCGAGGCAAATCTCGCCAAAAGCATCCGTCACGCCGCCAGCCAATACATCGCCCGCGTGCAAAACCGCTGAGCCTCCCGTGCTGCTCTACCTTCACATTCCGTTCTGCCACCGGATCTGCCCCTACTGCTCGTTTTACAAACACACACCGGGCCCATCCTCGGCGGGTGATTTTATCCAAGCGCTCAGCCAAGAGGCGAAAAACCGCATCGCGCGATCAAACGAAGCCCCCCGCACGATCTATCTCGGCGGCGGCACGCCCAGCATGCTTTCCCCCTCGCACCTCGCACAGCTGTTCAAGTCGTTGCAAGAAATCATCGATTTTTCAAAACTTGATGAAGTCACGCTCGAAGCCAACCCCGCCACCTTCGATGCAAAAAAAGCCGTGCTGTTTCGCGAACTCGGCGTCACGCGCGTTTCACTTGGCATTCAGTCATTTGACCCACAGGTTCTCAACACCCTAGGCCGCGAACACTCGCCCGACGAAGCCGCACGCTCGGTCGAAATTTTGCATGAAGCCGGCATCCCGCACATCAACATCGACCTGATGTTCTCCATCCCGGGGCAATCGAAATCCGATTGGGAAAAAACCCTCACCCGCGCGATCGAACTCAAGCCGCATCACATCTCCGCCTACAACCTTACCTATGAAGAGGACACGGCATTTTTCGAATCCCTGCAACGCGGTGAAATGCGCGAAAACGAAGACGTCGATGCCGAACACTTTCACCTCGCGCACGACTTGCTCATGAACGCCGGATTCGATCATTACGAAACCTCCAACTACGCGCAGCCAGGTCACCGATCTTCGCACAACCTCGGCTACTGGCAGGGCGAGGACTACCTCGGGCTTGGCCCCTCGGCGGTCACCACCATCGGTCATACCCGTTCCAAAAACATCGCCGACACCGCGCGCTACATCGATCAGATCAACAACCTTGGTCATGCACTCGGTGAAGCCGAGCAGATCGATCCCGAATCACGCCGCATCGAACGCATCGCCCTTGGCCTGCGCACCGCCATGGGCATTTCGATGAACCTACTCGACGCCGCCGCCCGCGCGCGCGCCGAAACCCTCGCCAACGAAGGCCTTGCCCGCATCGATCGCGACACGCTCACCCTCGTCGGCCGCGGCCGCGCCCTCGTCGATCCGATCGCAGCCGAGCTGATTTGATGCAGGCTGATCTTGGCCATCAATCAGGCCAAAAAAATACCCCCGACTCGATGCGAGTCGGGGGTTTTTGCATGAAACACGAACACCAATGAAAATCAGCTTTCCTCGGATTCTTCACCGGCCTCGACCGAGATGGTGAGGATGACGGCCACCTGCGGGTGCAGGCGGATGTTCACATCGCTCTTGCCGGATTTCTTGATCGGCTTTTCGAGGTCGATGGCGTGGCGGTCGATCACGATGCCGTTGGCTTCGAGCTCCTTGTGGATGTCGATGCTGGTCACCGAACCGAAGGCCTTGCCGCCCTGACCGGTGGACAGGGTGAACTTCGGGGAAAGTTTGGAAATCTTTGTCGCGATCTCTTGAAGCGCCACGATCTCTTCAGCTTCGCGACGAGCACGGGCGGCCTTGAGGGCCTCGACATGGCGAAGGTTCGAGCGGCTTGCCTCGTAGGCCTTGCCTTGAGGAATGAGGAAATTGCGAGCGTAGCCGGCGCGTACTTTGACGACGTCCGCTTCGGCACCAAGGCCTGCGATTTTTTCTTTGAGAATGACTTGTGCGTTGGCCATGAGGGTCGGATTGAGTGGGGCGGAGGTTCTAGGCCCCCGAAAAAATGATGTCAAGAAGAATGCGGAAAAATCCCGCCGATCGGGTCGAATTTTTCGCCCTCGGGCGGCCAAAATCCGCCCTCCAGGGCCAGGACTGGGCGGAAATGACCGATTTGGCCGGTCTGCCTCAGCGGGCGGCGCGGCACCGGCGGACAATCGCCTGCAGCGCCTCATCGGCGGCCTCGATTCGCGCGGCCAGGCAAAGCTGGTTGCGGGCGCGATCGAGATTGTGCCCAGGACGCTGGGTCTTGAAATACACATCGCCCTGCAAGTAGTCGGTCAGGAAACGAATGCCGACCTCATAGGTCATGAGCTTGCAGGCAAACACGAGATGGTCCCACTCGGCATCGGTAAGAATGTCTCCCGCCCCAGCGACATAGCCCTCGACGATCGCTTCAAAGATCGGCAGCGAAACATCAACCTTCGTCAGATCGGTTTCATCCTCCGCCGCAGTGTTGGCAGCGAAGCGCACCAAGTCGCCGAAGTCATAGAGCGAAAGACCGGGCATCACGGTGTCGAGGTCGATCACGCAAACCCCCTCACCCGTTTGGTCGTCGAGCATCACATTGTTGAGCTTGGTGTCGTTGTGGGTCACCCGCTCGGGGATCTCGCCCGCAGCCATGAGATCGATCAGCCTCGAAACTTCCGACTCACGCTCGAACGAAAATTCCAACTCCGCGAACACTTCGTGTTTGCGGCCGACGATATCTTCCTCGGCAGCCCGACGTAGGTTTTCAAGGCGCCTCGGCGTGTCGTGGAAATGGGGAATCGTTTCGTGCAAGCGTCCGCCAGAAAGGTCGGCCAGCGCATGTTGAAACCGACCAAACGCGCGCGCGGCCTCGTAGGCCTGACGCGGATGTTCGACCGCATCATAAGTGCGAGCACCTTCGACAAAACGACAGACCCGCCAGAAGTCACCATTCTGCGTTTGATGGTAGGGCAAGCCTTCATGGGTCATGCTCCAGCTCAAGGCGCGACGACTCTCGCCTGGGGGATTTTTTGACTCAATGTGCGTGGTGACGCGGACGATGTTTTCCATCAACTCCGGCACATTTTTGAAAACATGATGGTTCACCCGCTGCAGGATGAAACGCGCTCGAGATCCGGCCTGATCGCAAATGACGAGATAAGTGTCGTTGATGTGACCGCTGCCAAAGCGCTCGATGCCGAGCAGTTCTCCGGGCAGCGAAAATCGCGCAAGAATTTCGGCCAAGTCATCGGGCGAAGGGGCTGCGGATCGGTCGGCCATGGTCAAATGTTTGATGGAAAGCGTTGATAGGAATCGGTGCTTCAGCGGCCAAGGTGTTTTTGAAGTTTGCTGATCACATCTTCACGAAAGCGCGCGATGAAACCGTCGACATACTCGGCGATATCGAGCGACTCGTCACGAACCAAGGGCGTGAGATCCATCGCAAAGGCCACGCTCTGGGCACGATCGCTTGCATGCGACTCGAGAAATGTGGCATTCGCCCGACGACGACCAAGCACGCCGAGATCATAACGCTTGCCGCCCGCAATCTGAGAATCAAAGGCGCCGTTCAGCGCGGCTGCAAGATTGTCATGCGAACCAAGATCCTGAACGACCTTTTCATCATCACAGATCCAGTCGAGACCACGCCACACCTCGCAGCCATGCACGAGCTCGGGGCGCTGATCCAAAGGCAGGGCGCGCATCGCCTGAATCGCGGCGACGCAGACGGCAACATGCGTTTCGTGCTTGTCGGCAGGGTTGTGCGTGTAGACCACGCGCGGCCGCGTGGCTCGCAGCACTTCGATCAGATCGTCGCGCAACGCGACAGCCCTCGGATCTCTCACCGCTTCACTCGAAAAATCCAACTGCAGCATCGCACCATATCGGCCAATCCGCGCCGCAAGCCTTTGCTCTTCGCGCCGCACCTCGCGCATTTGTGCATCCGTAAAACATGCGTAAGGACCGCTGCGCGCGCTGCCCGCACCGTTGGTGCAGGTCACCCCACCAAACCACTCCTTGTCGTTCTCGTAGCATGCCAAAATCCCGTGAAAGGCCATGAATTCGAGATCGTCCTGATGAGCGCCAATGCCGAGATGCGTGACCCGTGACAAAGCGGCTGTTTCCTCAATTCCGTCGGGAATGAAAAGCTCTGCGCTGTCCTGGTGAAATTTCATGAGGCATCGACCTGGCGATTGAATGCCAGCTTGGAACACGATGATGCAACGCTATGCGCGCGCCTTCGACTTGGCAAGGCCGCCGAGCGTTGACAAACAATCCATCGCATCGGATGAATTCGCAACCAGATCGCGCATGCCCAACCCACCCGCAACCATCCAACGCCGCACTTTTGGGAAATTGCCTGATGGCCGCAGCGCCGAACTCTTCACGCTTTCAAACGGCCGCGGACTCTCCTGCGACATCACCAACTACGGCGGCATCATCACCGCCCTGCGCGTGACACGCTCGGATGGATCGCAAGCGGATGTCGTGCTGGGCTTCGACAATCTGTCCGACTACCTCGGCCCACACCCGTGCTTTGGTGCCATCATCGGACGCGTGGCGGGCCGCATCAGCGGAGCAAAATTCCATCTCGACGGACGCGACTATCCGCTCGTCGCCAATGACGCGCCCAATCACCTTCACGGCGGCCTGCGCGGATTCGACAAACGACTTTGGGACGCGGACATCGTGGAAAAAAACGACTGTCCGACGCTGCAACTTTCTTATCTGAGCCTCGATGGCGAGGAAGGCTACCCTGGCAATGTGCGCGTGGTGGTCAGTTACTCGCTCACCTCCAACAACGAACTCGTCATTCACTACGAAGCCGAGACCGACAAGGCCACACCACTGAGCCTCACCAACCATTCTTATTTCAACCTCGCCGGCGAAAGCAGTGGCGATGTGAGCAATCAATGGCTGCAAATTTTCTCGGATGAAATCGCCGTCACCGATGCGGCCATGACCTTGCTCGGAACCAAGGCCCCGGTGGCTGGGCAAGGCAATGATTTCAATGAACTTCGCCGACTCGGCGATGCGATTCCACAACTGCTCAATCACCACGGCGACAATCATTTCATTCGCCGCGAGGCTGATGAAAAAGGCAAGCTGATCCCCGCCGCCGTGATGAGGGATCCGGCGAGCGGCCTGACCATGACCACGCTCACCACGCAGGACACGGTGCAAATTTTCACCGCCACCGTGCTGGATGGCAGCCTCGTCGGCAAATCCGGCAAGCCCTACCTCAAGCACGCAGGGGTCTGCTTCGAATGCCAAGCCTGCCCCGCTGCCGTTCACAATCCCGAACTCGGCGAGATCATCCTCCGACCCGGCGAACGCTACGACCACACCACGGTCCATGCGTTTACCACATGACCCGCCCAGCCCATGCGCGATCCCCAGTCTTGACTTCACGCTCCGCGCCGAAAGACTTGAAGCCGTCATTTCATTGATGAAATGACATCACAAATTTCCACACACGCACATGAGCACTCCCCTTCCCGCCTCGCAACGCAAGATCCGCATGGGCATGGTCGGCGGCGGACGCGGCGCCTTCATCGGCGCGGTCCATCGCATCGCCGCCCACATGGACGGACAGATCGAACTTGTTTGCGGCGCCTTCAGCAGCGACCCACAACGATCGCGCGATTCCGGTGCCGATTTTTTCCTGCCGCCCTCGCGATGCTACGGAACTTTCGAAGAAATGATGAAATCCGAGGCCGCGCTCCCGCTTGGCGAGCGCATGGATTTCGTTTCGATCGTCACGCCGAACCACATGCATTTTCCCGCCGCAAAATGCGCGCTCGAGCACGGCTTTCCCGTGCTTTCCGACAAGCCCGCCACCTTCAATCTCGCCGAAGCCAAGGAGCTTGGTGAAATCATCGCCCGTTGCGGACTCCCCTACGGACTCACGCACAACTACACGGGCTATCCGCTCATCAAGGAGGCACGCGAAATCGTCCGCTCGGGCCGACTCGGAAAGATCCGCAAGATCGTCGTCGAATACCCGCAAGGCTGGCTCGCCACGCGGCTTGAGGAAAGCGGACAAAAACAAGCCGCCTGGCGCACCGATCCGACAAAATCGGGGGCCGCAGGCTGCATCGGCGACATCGGCACCCATGCCGAAAACCTCGCGGAATATGTGACGGGTCTCAAAATCAGCGAGCTCGCCGCCGACCTCACTTCGTTCGTCGAAGGCCGCGCGCTTGATGACGATGGCAATGTGTTGCTGCGTTTCAACAATGGCGCCAAAGGCGTTCTTCATGCGTCGCAAATTTCCGTCGGCGAGGAAAACAACCTCTCTCTGCGCGTCTATGGCGAACTTGGCGGCATCGAATGGCATCAAAAGGAACCCAACACGCTGCTTGTCAAATCCAGCGATCGACCGGTCGAGGTCTGGCGCACCGGCATGGGCTATCTCGGCGCCCAAGCTGCCGCCAACACCCGCACCCCCGCAGGCCATCCCGAAGGATACCTCGAGGCCTTCGCCAACATCTACCGCAACTTCGCCAACCACCTTCGCGCCGTCATCGATGGCACCACACCCGATCCCGCCTCACTCGACTATCCGAAAATCGAGGACGGCATCCGCGGCATGGCCTTCATCGAAGCGGTCGTCGAAAGCTCGCATCACAACGCGCGCTGGACGCCGCTGCCGTAGATCGGTTTCGGCAAACGGAATCCAATCCGTTTGGCTCCACGCCCTCTCCTATCCCAGATTCGAGATGGTCTGGAAGATCGCAGTGATCATCAGATAGGCCATGGTGCCGATCAGGCCGGCCATGATGATCAGAACCGTCGGCATGATGAGCGCCATGATGCGCTGAAGGTCCTTGTCGAGTTCCTTGTCGTAGCGCTCGGCCGAGCGACGCAGCGAGAGATCGATTTTCCCCGTTTGCTCGCCGACGGAAATCATATCAATAAGTAGGGGCGGAAACGCGCCGGTGCGGATGAGCGCCTTGGAAAACGAACGGCCGTCGCCCACCTGTTCGATCACCTGATCCAGACCCGCACGCAGGGAGCGGTTTTGTGTGGCATCGCGTGAAAGCTCAAGCGCGCGGAGCAAGGGCAGACCATTGGCGACAAGATTCGCCATCGTTTCAAGAAACTGCACATAAAAGCGACTGGTAATGACCGGACCCACCAAAGGCAAACGAAGCTTGATGCGATCCCATGCGGGCTTGTTCTCCTCATTGTCCTTCCATGCCTTGAAAAAAATCAAGGCAGCGGCGAGCAGAAGCAGCATCACCAACCACCATTTCGAGAGGAAATCCGAAGCGCCGATCAAAATGGCCGCGCCCAGCGGAATTTTTCCACCCGGCGTGCTTTCGATCAACTGCGTGAGCTGCGGGATCAGCGTCGTGACAAACACGATCGAGACCCCGATGCCGGCCAGCACGAGGAAGGCGGGATAAATCATCGCCAGCACAAGACGGCTTTGCAGTTCGGCAAGCGTCTTGAGGTAATGAGCCTGACGCTTGAGAATCGTATCGAGCGCACCCGAAGCCTCGCCTGCGGCGGCGAGCGAACAGTAAAGCGGACCAAAACTCGGGCTCACTTTTTTCAACGCAACGGAGAAATTCACACCATCGCGCACGATCTGGCGGATTTTGAAGGAAACCGCCTTGAGGTTGCCGAGTTCCTGCCGATTTTCCATCGACTTCAAGGCCGGCTCAAGTTGCAGGCCGGCGCCGAGCATGTCGGACAACTCTTCGGTGAAGAGCACCACCTCCTGGCGCTTGAGCTTGATCGGACCTTCCGGAATCGGTGCCTCATCGGGCTTTGCCGAGGCGGACTTCAGCTCATCGGATTTGGGTTTCGCACCCTTTTCCACAGCAGCGGCGATTCCTGCCGTCTCGCGAAGGTTGACCGGTTGAAGCCCCTTGCGATCGAGCATGCGCAAAGCCTCCGGCCGATCCGCCGCATCAAGCTCGCCGCTCGTGACGGAACCTTTGGCATTGAGTGCTTTGTACGCAAAAACTGGCATGAGGAACAATTCAAGTGGCGGGCATCATCGATCAATCATCACCGCCGCCGATGTCGGATGAGGTCACCGAAATCACTTCCTCGATGGTGGTGAGCCCTTGCATGACCTTGTGCCAACCATAGGTGCGCATCGGCACATAGCCGTCGCGCAGGGCCTGATCGCGCAACTTCGGAGCGGGCGCGCCGTGAGCGACGAGTTCCTGCATCGCAGGGGTCAGCAACACGACTTCATAAATCGCAAGCCGTCCGGAAAATCCCGTGCCACGGCAACGGTCGCATCCGCCCGGCGAATAGATCGTGCCCTCAAGCTCATCGGGAATGCCAAGGCTGCGGCGGTCGCTGAGGCTGACCTCACGCGGCACGCGACAGTGACCGCAAAGTTTTCTCACGAGGCGCTGCGCGAGGAAGGCGCGCACGGCGGCGGAAACAAGGAAGGGCTCGACTCCCATGTCGACGAGACGGCTGATCCCGCCCATCGCATCATTGGTGTGCAGCGTGGAGAAAACCAAGTGACCGGTCAGCGATGCGCGGATCGCGATCTCCGCTGTCTCGAGGTCGCGAATCTCACCAATCATCACGATATTCGGATCAGCACGCAGGATCGACCGCAAGGCATTGGCAAAGGTGAGGCCGATCTCCGACTTCACCGCGATCTGCATCACGCCGGTGAGCTTGTTTTCGACCGGATCCTCAACCGTGACGATGCGGCGCTCGGGGTGATTCACTTCACTAAGGAACGAATAAAGGCTCGTCGATTTTCCCGATCCAGTCGGCCCGGTGATGAGAATGATGCCGTTGGGCAAATGAAGCAGGGCTTCGATCTTTTTCCGCACAAAGGGCTCCATGCCGAGCTTGGCGAGGTTGAACTTTTCCTGGTTGAGCAAACGCAACGAAACGCTTTCGCCCTCGACCGTCGGTACCGTCGCGACGCGGACGTCGATGGTCTGACCTTCAAACTGCAGGTTGATGCGGCCGTCCTGCGGCACACGGCGCTCGGCGATGTCGAGGCGCGCCATGATTTTCAAACGCGCAATCACCGAGCTTTGCAGGGCCTTGATGTTTTCCGGCACCGCGACCTCGATCAGGCGACCGTCGATGCGGTAACGAATGCGCAGATTCGTGCTCAGCGGCTCGACATGAATGTCGG
>CAYQRP010000027.1:0-11870 GCA_964419815.1 uncultured Luteolibacter sp.
ATCAGCTCGATCGTCTTCGCTCCGATGCCGGGAACTCGATCGAGATCTTTCAACGATCGATATGGCCTGGCCTTGATGATTTCCTCCGCGGTTTTTTTGCCGACCTTCGGCAGTTTCATCAACTCTTCCAATGTGGCCGTGTTGAGATCGACCGGATTGTCTTCGCTCGCATTTTCCTCACCTTGAGCCACCTTGAGTTCCTTCACTTCGTCGCGTGCCTCCTTGCGCGTCTGCGCGAGCATTGACCAATCGGTGTGCTTCCACGCGCCTACTCCCTTGCGTGCGGCGATCAACTCCAGATCCTTGAGGTACTCGGACCATTCTTCACCCGTCCGCCCGTCTTGCAACTGGCGCACCACGCCGAAGGCCCGCGCCAGACCGGACTCCACCAAGGTCTCCGAAAGATCGCGTCCGTCGGCCAATTCGACAAATCCATAAACGCGTTCATATCGGCTGTCGCCACGCGCATCGGCAAAGATTGTGCGCACGGTGAACGGTTTTTGCATCCACGCGGATGAACTCGCCTTTGCCGCCTCGCCCACCGACTTGGCCAGCGTGATGTCGGCAATGCCGAAATAGCGGCGCTGATCGCGCAAGCGCCGCGCATTGGTGTCATCGCCCTTCACATGCATCTCGATGCAATCAACTCCGTAGAGCCTCACTGTCCGCTCTTTGCCGTCGGGAAACCTCACCGCAAAACTGTCGCCATCGGCCCAATCCTTGGTGACCAGCGTGCAGTTTCGAAAGGTCTGCAACTGCGCGCAGAGGAGCGTTGGAAAAATTGTCAACAGCAAGAATACGAGCCTGATCACGCGGATGAACTATCACGCCGCACTCGGAGCCACAAGCGCAGACACAGCGTTGCGCAGGCCACAAGCAATGCCGCGGCGAGCCCCCACCACACACCAGGGGCACCAAGTCCGCCGCGAAATGCCAGCCATGCGCCCACTGGCAAACCCGCGACCCAATACGCCACAAATCCGATCAAGGCCGGCACCCGCGCGTCATGCAAGCCACGCAACATCGCCGAAGAACCCACCTGCAAGCCGTCGAAGACTTGGAATAGACCGACAATGATCAGCATCGGCACCGCGATGCTCACGACTTCCGCCGCTGGCGTGAATGCCAAGGCCATTTGCTTTCCCAACAAGAGAAAACTTCCCGCCGCAATCAACCCGTACATCAACAGCAAGAACCACCCCGACCACACAATCGGCGAAAGCCGATGAGTCTCTTCCGCGCCGTACGCTTCACCAACCCGCACGGTCAGGGCCATCGACAATCCCAACGGCACCATGAAGGCCACACCCGCCATCGTGATCGCAATCTGATGCGCGGCCATCGCCTCACGACCAAAGCGACCCATGATCAGAGCCGTCAGCGAAAAGGCCGCGACCTCGCTGAGCATTTGCAAGCTCGCCGGAGCACCGATCGTCATGAGTTTTTTCATTCCCGCCCATTGACCCAAACGCAGCCACGACTCAGGCACCCACTCATTCAATCCCGCCATGCTCAGCCACACCAACATGGCCAGCAGAATCGCAGTCCTCGCAATCAGCGTTGCCCAAGCCGCACCTTCAAATCCCATTTTCGGAAAACCCAAGTTGCCATAAATCAACAGCCAGTTGAGAAAGATGTTGAGCAAGACCCCGCCGAGGAAAATCCAAAACGGCGGCCAAGGACGGTTGAGCGCGTCGGCATGATTCTTCAAAGCGATCGAGGCCAAGGCCGGCACCATTGATGCCATCAGGATGCGGAAATATCCGACCATGCCTGCCGCCACTTCCGGGGGCTGACGAAACCAGTCCAGCCGCATCGATACCAACCAAGCGACCGCAAACAACAGAAGCCCGATCCACAGGGCCATCCACAGTCCGTCTAGGCAGCTCGCCCGCGCCTTTGCCGCATCGTCCGCACCACGCGCGTTGGAACTGAAAACCGAAACCGAAGTGAGCAAACCGATGCCGAACACAAATGGCACATGAAACAGCGAGGTGGCAAAGGTCAGCGCCGCCAGCTCGGTGACGCCCAATTTTCCGACCATCAGCGTGTCGATCACCCCCATCAGCATTTGGCTCAGCTGACCAATCATCAACGGCATTGCCAAACGCAGGGTCAGTCGTGACTCGTGAAAAAAACTCATGGGCGCGCCTGTCATGCGCGAAAGACCGCATGACTCCAACGAAATTATGTCCGAATCGCCCGCATCGCGCTGTCACGCGATTTTGGCCACGGCCCACAAATTTTTTGCTTTGCCACCCTGCCCCGTCGCGTTAGTTTTTGTGCGTCGTGCGTAAGGTTTTTGCAACTTTTCCGCCGCACCCATGCCTCGGTAGCTCAGTTGGTAGAGCAGTTGACTCTTAATCAATTGGTCCTTGGTTCGAATCCAAGCCGGGGTACCCTACAAAACAAGGGGCATTTGAGATTTTCGGCCACTTCGGTGAAATGGCCACTGCCCTATCACTCACCTTATTTTTCCGCTCCTCCCCTTTTCTCTTCCAGCGTCAGCCCTTCACTGCAATGTTTTGTGGATGACTCAAGAAGGAGAAACGAATGCAACTTCACACGATTGATCTGGCCATCATCATCGTTTCGGTGGCTGTGTGTTTTGTTCCTGCGATTTACTTCGCGCGGCGCGCCAGCAAGAACATCACCGAATTTTTCGCCTCTGGGCGGTCTGCGCCATGGTGGTTGATCGGTGTCTCGATGGTCGCGACGACATTCAGCACGGACACGCCCAACCTTGTCACCGACATCGTTCGCAACGACGGTATCGCGGGAAACTGGTGCTGGTGGGCTTTTCTCCTCACGGGAATGATGACCGTCTTCCTCTATGCGCGCATGTGGCGCCGCTCAGGCGTGATTACGGATCTCGAGTACTACGAAATTCGCTACGGCGGAAAAGCTTCCAGTGCTGTGCGCGGCTTTCGCGCGATCTATCTCGGTCTACTCTTCAATTGTTTCATCATGGCAGCGGTCAACCTTGCAGCGGTGAAGATCGCCGCCGTGGCATTCGGATGGTCGCCCGAGAAAACGCTCATCATCTGCGGTGTGGTGAATGTCATTTTTGCGGCAAGCTCCGGGCTCTGGGGGGTCTTGGTCATCGACCTGATCCAATTTGGCATCGCCATGACCGGGGCTTTCGCGCTGGCCTATTTTGTCCTCGCTCAGCCTGAGGTCGGCGGACTTTCCGGATTGGCGGACAAGGTTTCCAATCTCACCTCTTCGAAAGGCACAAGCGGTCTCTTGAATTTCATTCCCGACTTCAGTCAGCAGGAAGCCCTGCTCGGCATTTTTCTCATGCCATTGCTGATCCAATGGTGGTCGGTCTGGTATCCCAGCGCCGAGCCAGGCGGTGGCAGCTACATCGCGCAGCGCATGCTCGCGGCCAAGTCGGAACGCGACGCGCTCTTTGGCACGCTCCTCTTCAATGCCGCGCACTACGCCCTGCGTCCATGGCCTTGGATCATCGTCGCCCTCGCCACCTTTCTCATCTACCCCATCGATCCGCCCGAGAAGATGCAGGCGGCGAAGCTTGCCATCGAACAGGCGGGCGGTGCCGACAAGGTCGATGAGGCCACCCGCATCGCGGCCAAGGGCCTCACATCGCTGCGCCAAGCCTACCCCGAAATGGCAGAGAACAAGATCGGCCATGACCTTGCCTATCCCGCGATGCTCAAGTTTCTGCCCAAGGGCTTTCTCGGCATCATGCTCGCAGGCCTCCTTGCCGCTTATGTTTCAACCATCATCACGCACCTGAACTGGGGCACCTCGTATCTGGTGCATGATTTCTACCAGCGTTTCATCAAGCAAGGTGCCGACCAGAAGCACTATGTCGCCGTGGGTCGCATCGTCACCGCTCTGTTGATGATCGCATCGGGATGGCTGACACTGAATCTAGAGTCGGCAAAACAAAATTTCGACATCATCCTCTCCATCGGTGCGGGCACCGGACTTCTGTATCTCTTGCGCTGGTTCTGGTGGCGCATCACCGCATGGAGCGAAATTGCGGCCATGATCAGTTCCTTCATGGTGGCCGTCTTCCTCCTGCCGGCAATCGATCTTCCGAGTCACATTGAACTGATCCTCTCCGTTGCGATGACCACCCTCATCTGGATAGGGGTGACATTGCTCACGCCACCTGCCGATGAAAACCACTTGATCAACTTTTACAAATTGGTTCGTCCGGGCGGCCCCGGGTGGAAACACATCCGCGCCAAGACAGGCATCGCGCCCGCCAGCGACAGCATCGCACAGGAACTCCTTGGATGGGCCCTAGGATGTGTCGCCGTCTGGACCGCTCTGTTCAGCGTCGGAAGCTTCCTCTTTGGCAGGACGACGCAAGGCATCGCGTTGCTTGCCGTCTTCGTGGTCTCCACTGTGTTGCTCGTGAAACTGGTCAAGGGCATTTGGGGCGGCAGCGACGCCTGAAAGCTCGATTGATTTCAGAAAGCTTTATGGCTTTGAAGGCGCTGCAGGTTTTTCCGTGACGGGTTTCACATCCTCAGGACGGCCCGCGCGTTTCAAATTACGCAAATCCTCGGAAAGTTTTTTGGCGATTTCGGGCTGCGAGGCACGAAGGTCGTTTTTTTCACCGAGGTCCTTGCCCAGATCGTAAAGCTCGCCCGATGGCGAATAGCTGGCTCGCTGGCGCTTGTCGGGCTCGATGTATTTCCACTGCCCATCGCGAAGTGCCAGCATGCCGTAGCCATCGTGCACGATCAACTTGGAGCGACCCGTTTGGCTTTCGCCCAGCAATGCCGGAAGCACATTCTCGCTGTCACGCGCATCACCTTTGGGAATCTTCTGCCCGGTGAGTGCGGCAAATGAAGCCGTAAAATCCACCTGCGATACCAATGCGCCCGAGACGCCGGCTTTGATGCGCCCGGGCCAGCTGACGATGAACGGCACACGAGTGCCACCTTCGTAGACCGACATCTTTTGGCCGCGCAACGGACCCGCAGGCTTATGTCCGTTCAGGTCGCGAATCGCGCCGTCCTCGTATCCGACGCCAACGACCGGGCCGTTGTCGCTCGTGACAATCACGATCGTGTTTGATGTGAGCTTCAACTTTTCAAGTGTCTCCACAATTTGACCAACGCACCAATCAAACTCCATGATCACATCGCCGCGAGTGCCACAACCACTTTTGCCAACAAAACGCGGATGTGGCACGCGGGGCGCATGAGGGTCGTGTGCCGAAAATTTCAGAAAGAAAGGTTTTTCCGCATTTTGCTGGATGAACTCCAAAGCCTTGGCTGTCAGAACCTCCGCTTTGGTTTCATCCTTCCACCGCGCCGCATGACCGCCCGTCATGAAGCCGATGCGGCTGATGCCGTCGATGATCGTTCCTTCATGGCCTGCGCGCAAAGCTTGCTTGAGCAGCTCAGGGTTCTCTTTGCCCGTCGGCTCATCTCCGATTTTCTGCCGATAACTGACCTTGATGGGATCTTTGGGATCAAGGCCGACGACGCGATGATTCTCGACATACACGCAGGGCACTCGATCTCCCGTGGAAGGTTGCATGAAGCAATAATCAAAACCGACCTCCAAGGGACCGGGCTTGATCTCGCCGTTCCAATCAGGTCCGCCCCGACCACCCAGGCCGAGATGCCATTTGCCGACGAGGCCGGTGCGATAACCCGCTTTCTGCAGCATGGATGGCAATGTGGTGCGGTTTGTGGGTATGATGAGCGCGGCATCACCGGGCAAGATCTCCGTTCCCTTTTTGCGCCAGGCATATTCGCCCGTAAGCAGCGCGAAGCGTGATGGCGTGCAAGTGGCGGAGGCTGAGTGACCATCCGTGAAACGCAGACCTTGCTGCGCAAGCCGGTCCATGTTCGGTGTGGAAATCTTCGTCGCGCCGTAGCAACCAAGATCTCCGTACCCAAGGTCGTCGGCATACAGCAGCACGATGTTGGGAGTTTGCGGAGTGGTGCCATGCAAGGACCATGGCAAAAGCCACAACAAGGCGATGAAGGCTTTTTCTGGAAATCTCATATAAATCTTCGGTAGTTTGGAATGTGTTGGCGAATGAATCGATGAAGCTTGTAGGGACTGCCTTGGTGAAGGCGTCTCATCATATCGAACTCAATTAAGAGGCGGGCTTGTCGAGCGTGTCCTTGAACGGAAACTCTTTGGAGAAAGTGTGCTGCTCGTTCATGATCGCCTGAAGTTTGGCCACGATCTCCGGATGCTTCGCAGCGAGGTTGTGCCGCTCGGCAGGGTCGTTGGCCAGATTGTAAAGTTCCGTGGTCGGCGCGGCCGGACCCTTCTTGGTAGCCAATAGATTCATGCGAAGCAGTTTCCAGTCGCCCACACGCACGAACTGCTGCCCGCCATATCCGTGAAACTCGCGATAAAGGAATGGCCTCGCCGCTTGGGCCTTTCCGAGCAGCGTCGGCGCCATGCTCACACCATCCAAGCCCTTTGGATTCTTGTCCGCCGCGCCAGCCATATCCAGCAAGGTCGGAAACCAATCTTCAAATCCGCTGACAAAATCGGAAGTCTTCCCTGCCGGAACCTGACCCTTCCACCTCACGATCAATGGCACGCGGATACCACCCTCGTAAATCGTGCCCTTGTAGTTGCGCAAATTTCCGTTCGATTTGAAATAAACGGGATCACAACCGGAGAGCGGATACACGGCACCGTTGTCGGAGGTGAAAATGAAAATCGTGTCTTCTTCAAGTCCAAGGTCTTTGACGAGTTGAACCATCTTGCCGATGTCCCGATCCATTCGCGTGATCATCGCCGCATAGGCCGCACGCGGATGCTGATGTGGCAAATAACCGCCGCCGCCCGTGTAAGGCTTGTCGTCCAGCTTGCCGATGTATTCCGCCAGCGAATCCTCTGGTACCTGCAAGGCGAGATGCGGCACGGCAGTCGGGTAGTAAAGGAAGAAGGGCCGATCCTTGTTCGCGCGAATGAACTTCAGGGCTCGCTCGCTGCAAAGATCGGGCGCGTATTGATCACCCTTGAACTGGGCATAGCTCGACGAATCGTTCGGATCCGCGCCGGGCGCAATGGACAGGCCCATCTTGGGTGAAACCTTTTTGTTATCGGCGAGCTCGAGCCTGCCCTTATCGTCCACGAGGTAATGTGGGTAATAGTTGTGCGCATGCCGCTGGCAGGTGTAGCCGAAGAAATGATCGAAGCCATGCTTGAGCGGGTCGCCCGCATTTCCCGTGTGGCCCATGCCCCACTTGCCAAACGCAGCGTTGGTGTAGCCGGCGGACTTTAAGGCGGATGCCATGCTTGGCTCCGTGGCAGGAAGCGGCATCTGACCTTCAAAGGAATACCAAGCACCGACTTCCGAGTTGTCGCGAATGAAGGCATGGCCCGGATGCTTGCCGGTGATCAACACGCACCGTGAGGGCCCACACACCGGACTGCCCGCATAGTGCTGCGTGAATCGCATGCCTTCGCTGGCAAGTTGATCGAGGACGGGCGTCTTGATGATCTTTTGCCCGTAACATCCGAGATCACCATATCCGAGGTCATCGGCGAGGATGAAAACAATGTTGGGTTGGCGCTCTTGTGCATCGGCATGGAGGGCAAACACAAAACTGCCCAAAAGCGCGAGTGCCAGGGTCAAAACCAGTGAGATGCGGTTATTCATAAATGCGAACCTAGTGGCATGGACCGTGATCAGGCGAGCGAAAGAAACGCGAGCCCTGCAATTCTTCAAGAATCCATCATCCAATCATGAATGCGTCCGACTTTTTCGCCCATACCAGTTCAGCTCACGATGCCGAGAGGCTGGGTGCTTTGCCAGTCTCCACGGGTGAAGTCCGGAAACAGCTGCGGCATTCCGCCCTCACGCTCCGACTCGGAACTCAAGGGCTGCACCGCACTCCAAAACGCCCCTTCATACACATTCTGATCCAGCGGCTCCCCGTTTCGCAGGCACTCCACCATTCGCACCAGCATGATAAAATCCATGCCCCCGTGCCCGCCCATTTTTTGAGCCATTTCACCCACCCGTTTGTAAAGTGGATGATCAAACTCTTCGTAAAGTTTGGCAAAGCCCTCATCCTTGGTCCATCCATGGTAGTTGCCCCGTCCTTCAATGGCCGCCCGTGGCGGATAACCCGCCAGCGTGCCCTTCGTTCCTTGGATCAAATCATGGCGCGTGTAGGGCCTGGGACTGGTTTCGTCCCACTGCACCATGATCGTCCGCCCCAGCTTGGTCTTGATGAGCTGCGTGCTGATGTCGCCGCACTCGAACTTCATTTGATTCCACTGATGATCGGGCGGAAAATTTTTGCTGGCATACAAGGCGCGGCCTCGTCCAGGACTGGCGAAAGACACCAAGCGATCGAACATGTCATCGGTGCGCGCGATGTTCATGTACTGTGCCACCGGACCAAGCCCGTGGGTGGGATACAGGTTGCCACCGTGGGCCTTGGAATAATAATGCGTGCGCCAACTTCCCGTGCCGCGCGGCAATTCTTTCATCTGGCCTCGCAACTCATGGATGTAAGCCGCCTCGCCGTGCAGCAATTCCCCAATCATTCCCTGACGGCACAGGTTGAGAAACATCAGTTCCTCGCGGCCGTAGTTGCAGTTCTCCATCATCATGCAGTGTTTGCCGGTGCGTTCAGAGGCATCCACGATATCCCACAGCTCCTTCAAGGTTAAGGCGAGTGGCACCTCCACAAACGCATGCTTTCCGGCATTCATCGCCGCGATCGCCATGGTCGCGTGATCTGCCCACGGTGTGGAAATGATCACCGCGTCGAGGTCCGGCCGCGCAAGCATCTCATGGTACTTCGTGGGTGAACCAAAATAGAGCGACGGCGCGGGCTTGCCCAACTTCACCACATGATTGGAACTGCGCTTGGCCAGATCCTCGTAAAGATCGCAAATGGCCAGCACTTCGCTGCCCTCGATTTGAGCGAGTTGCATGACGTGTTGCGAACCGCGAGCGCCGACGCCAATAAAACCCCAGCGAACCTTCTCCAACTTCGGCGCGGCAAAATCTCCCATGTAGCGTGCGCCGGCGGTGCGACTCGGCTTGCTGCCGGTCGTGTGGCGAGCACAGCCAAACGATTTGACGGCAGTGACAGCCGCACCGATCGCTCCAAGCGCGCGGATGAATTCGCGGCGGTTTGAGGGATGATTTTTGTCTGAGTTGCTCATGGTCTTATGATTTCTGGTTCTGCGTTTGAAATTTCAGCTTCGGAAGGATGCTCATCATCAAAGCTCAACGCCTACTGACCCTTTCATTTTTCAAATCTCACTGCCAGCACATTGTTTTTCGGGAAAAACCCGCCTTTTTTGACTCGCAAAGCATCTTTGCGATTGCATCCGCCTGCTCGCTTTGGTGAAGTCCTAGCAATGGCAACTCCCACCAATGTTCTTTCCAGCGGAATCGAAATCAACGGCTCCGTCCGCTTTGCCCACGACATGATTGTCGACGGCAAGATCGAAGGCGAAATCAGCTCCGACAAGGGCCGCGTGACGATTGGCGAAAATGCCATCATCAAAGGCGACATCACCGCCGGCGAGGTGAAGGTCTACGGCAAGATCGAAGGAAAAATCACTTCGCAACGCTGTGAGCTCAAGGACAAGTCGAAGATCAACGGCGACATCAAGTCGAAGGTCTTCACGATGGAAGAAGGCGCCCAGCTTTCCGGTCGCACCGAGATCGGCGGCTGATCAATCACGCCGCGTTTTGATTTTTCTAACGCCCTTCCCAACGCTCCTGCGCGTGTTCGCATGAGCGTGGCTCGAGGTGGGAAATGACCCTGCCATCGGGGCTTAGCAAATCGGCGACCATGGCCTCGAGGCGCGTTGCCTGTTCGTGCGCCTCTCCGACGCTGAGGTGATCGTCGAACACCAGGTGAAATTCCACCCAATGCGTGCGACCCGAATGGCGGTGGCGAAAGTTGTGGTAGGACAAACCCATCGACTTGACCTCGCGATCGAGCAAGTCACGCACGCGGTTTTCGATCAGTGGATCCGCCTCGTCGAGCAATCCGCCCAAGCTTTCACGCATCAAGCGTATCCCCACGCGCAGGATGTTGCACGCGACCAAGATTGCCACCACCGGATCCCACCACACCCATTCGGTGGCATGATAAAGTCCCAACCCGATCAACACCGCGATGCTCGACCACACATCGGTGAGCACATGCATGCCATTCGCTCGCACCAACGGAGATCCGCTTTTTTTCCCTACCGCCACGAGTGAAAGCCCGAGAATCAAATTGATCCCGGCTGCAAATGCAGTCACCGCAAGACCAAAGCCCAAGTTGCGGATCTCGACACCAAACAAGAACTGTCGCACCGCTTCATAAAAAATCAGCATCGCTGCGGAAGAAATCATCGCCCCTTCGAATCCCGCCGAAAGAAACGAAACCTTGTCGTGACCGAAGTGATGGGTTTCGTCGGCGGGCTTCACCGACAAGCGCAAGGCCCAGCAGGCAAATGCCACCGCAAGAAAATGCACCACCGACTCGGCCGCATCGGAGTAGATCGCCGATGATCCAGTCATCACCGCGCCCGTGACCTTCACACCCAACAGCACCAGCGCTGCCACGAGGGACAGGTTCATCACGCGCTTCTGCTCATCAACGCCCGACATGAGTGAAAAAACATGGATGAATCAAGCAACCAGACAAGCAAGAAGCATCCGCACTCGTGAAGAAGCGAAATCAGATACCTTCATGTTCCGATTCAGGCTTTGCTGATGCTGGCGGCGCTGAGAGTCCTGGAATCACGCGACGCATGAGTTTCTTCAGCCCGCTATCGGCCTCGTCGAGCTCGGTTTCGCCCTTGCGCATGGCGCTTTCCCATGCGGCGGCAAAGCCCGGAGCCTGCTCGCGCATGGTGCGAATCGCAACTTCGTGCACCTGCAGCAACCGCAGCTCGGCGCGACCGGGTTTCTGTGAAAGCGCGGCGTTGTTGACACGCAGATTTTCATTCTGCAGGCGTAGCAAATCGAGTTCCGTTTGCAGCGTCTCGTTGCCGCTCGCGTTGATCTTGAGCTGGGTGTTGAGATGCTTTTGCATGTCCTTGAGCTCGCCCTCAAGACGCTTGATCTCCCGAGCGAGATGACGACGCGCGCTGAAGCCGGATTTCCAAACGAAACCGGCAATCAGAAGACCGAGCAATAAGCCCCAGACAAAGGGAGTTTGCAGGGCGATGTTGAGCAGTTCCATGGGCGTGATGAAATTGGGATCAGTTTCCGGCCATGCGGCGACGCTGCAGGAAGAGATCGATGCCATCCACGAGCGCAAGCCAGCTTGCCTCAATGATGTTTTCGGAAACACCGACCGTGCCCCAGTTGTTTTCGCCATCGGTCGAGACGATCAAGACGCGGGTCTTGGCTGCCGTCGCGTCATGGCTGTCGATGATGCGAACCTTGTAGTCGACCAATGAAACCTCGGAGATTTCCGGGAAAAACGGCAGCAATGCCTTGCGCAGCGCGAGGTCGAGCGCGTTGACCACTCCCCTGCCCTCGGCAACCGTAAGCTCGGGCGTGCCGTCGACCATCAGCTTCACCGTCGCCTCGCAGACCGGCGGATGTCCATCGCGATACTGGCGGAAACTGGTGTGGTACTCGGTCAGGTCGAATGGTCGTGCGTGATTTCCAAGCTCGCGACGGATCAGCAGTTCGAGCGAACCACCCGCCGCTTCAAAGGAATACCCTTCGTTCTCGAGTTCCTTCACACGCTTGAGCACCGCCGAGGCCTCGGCCGAGCCTTTTTCCAGCGGCAAACCGAGTTCGCTGGCCTTGATCAAAATATTCGACTGACCGCTCAGCTCCGAAACGAGAATGTTTTGCTCGTTGCCGACGCTCGCTGGTTCGATGTGCTCGTAGCTGCGCGCCAACTTCTGCACGGCATTCACATGCATGCCGC
>CAYQRP010000028.1:0-11859 GCA_964419815.1 uncultured Luteolibacter sp.
GGGTCTTCGAAGTCGATGCCGAGATCGTTGGTGCCGGAGATGAGGGCGGGGTCGACGCGGCCGAATTTGCCGTCATTGCCGGGGTAGTGGTAGGTCCAGCCGAATTGCCATCCGACGACGCGGGCGCGGACGGGGTTGAGGTTTTGGACTTCCTTCCAGCTGTCGGTGCGCTTGGCCCAGAGCGGGAACGCAAAACCGAGGAGAAGGACAGCCTCGACGATGATCACGCCGACTTCAAGGTGGGTCGAGAGGTGGCTTTTGACGCCATGGTAGGAGGCTCTCGGGTTGTTGCGGTGCCAGAAGCGCACGATGCAGTAGAGGAAGAAAAGCGTCCAGCCGATGAAGAGTGCGAACATGAACCAGTGGACCACGTCGATCATGTGGTCGACTTCGCCTCCATGGAGGGAGAAGTTTTCAGGGATGCCGAGAAATTTTGATGGGCTCATGAGTGGAAGTTGAGTTGTGGGAAGATGAAGTGGCGAGGATCAGCCTTCGTAGTGATCGTTGAGGGCGGGGTCGAGGTGTTCCTTTTCGCGGCGCGCGATGCGGAACATGAAAAATGCGACCGTGCCGAGCATGGCGAGGATGACGACGAGCAGGAAAAAGATCGACCATCCGGCAGCGTCGCCACCGCCTTCGATCATCGAGACGCGGCAGCTTGAGCAGGCGAGCAAGGAGAGGTGGATCATGGCGGGTGGTGGTTGGAGGTGGAGCTGTGGCGGATCAGTTTTCCAGTTGGCGGGTTTTGCGAAGAAAGTAGATGCCGTAGATGAGCATCAGGACGAGGCCTGCGATGCCGGTGAGGCGGATGGTTTGGGTAAGGGCGGATTTTTCGTCGGCGAACAAGAACGACCACAGGGTGAGGAACGCGAAGAGTGCGGAGCTCACGCTGACGAAGACGATGTGGAAGTTCCTGAGTGACATGGTGGTGGAGAAGGCTCAGAGGGCCATCGGTTTCACGGCATTGCCGCTGGGGTTGTAGAAAAAGTTGTCGAAGATCGGGTCATATTTCGCGAGGGCGGAAAGGGCAAAGAGTGCGATCACGAAAACAAGACCCGAACCGAAAATCCAATAGACCGCTTTTTTCTCATGATTGAGGTGCATGAAGATGAAGGCCACGAGGGCCGCCTTCGTGGATGCGATGGCGAGGCCGAGGATCGCATCCCATACGTCGAAGCCGTGGTGGCCGACATCGAGTGCGGGCACGGTGGCGACGAGCACGGTGATGACGGTGCCGACGAAGAGGGCGGCGCCGACTAGGAGGTAGGTGCGGATGGATTTGCGGACGGCTTCGGGGGTGTCGGCCATGGGATGGTGGGGTGGTGGTGAAATTGGGAAGGTGGATTACATCAGATAGAAGATCGGGAACGCGAAGATCCAGATCAGGTCGACGAAGTGCCAGAAGAGTCCGCCGACCTCGACGCGGTTGGCGAGCCATTCGGGGTTGGTTTCGTACATCTTGCGTCCGAAGAACAGGTAGTAGGCCAGCACGAGCGCGCCACCGATCACGTGGAGGCCATGGAGACCGGTGACGGTGAAGTAGATCGCGTAGTAGGTGTTCCAAGCGGGAGTGAACTTTGAGGCGAAGCGGATTTCGCTGCGAGGAACCGTGAGGTGGGGGAAGGTGTGCTTGCCTTCACGGCCGTGGTAGTCGGGGCCCATGAATTCCTCTTTGATCGTGACCTTTTGTTTGTCGCGGTCGACACCGTCGGCTTTGGCGACGAGGTCTTTCCAGCCGATGCGATAGCGTTCCTTGGCGGTCGGTTCGCGTTTGGCTTTGCCGGTTTTTTCGTCGACGCCGTATTGCTCGAGCAATTCCTTTTCGAGGCGTGCGGTTTGGAGCTTGTTCCATTCCCATGCTTCGCGGGCGGCTTGATCGTTCTTGATGAGCCAGGAATTTTCGATGGCGACGATCGGGTCGACGCCTTTTTTCACTGCCTGCATCGCGAGGTGACGGAAGTCGATGGCATCGACGTAGTGAAAGACCATCGGGCTATCGAGAAGTTTGCCGTCAACGACCGTGTCGTCGCGCAGGCGCGATTGGGTATCGCCGTGTTTGATGTCGCGGGGTTTGAAGTCGAAGCGCGATGGTGGGTCGACTTGGAATGCAACGGAGGGTATCTCGGTGAGGAGTTGCGGTGCGAGGGCGGCCGTGTCGATGTTGACGCCGGAAGAGATTTGCCAATCGCGTTTGCCGGGGTTTTCCGCTTTCGCGTCCTTCCATTCCTGACGAAGCGCACTGGTGCGGAGTTTGCCGTTGTGGGCGCGCGCGGCGAGGTGGGCGGTCTTGACGCGCTCGAGCAGGGCGACGCTGAGTTCCTCACCGGCTTTGGCGATGGTTTCGGCGGCTTGGCCGGGTTTGGTCACGGCGCTGACATCGTCCTTGAGGAGAATTTTCGATCCGCGATGTTTTGCTTGGGTGAGGCATTCCTCGATCCAGGGTTGGTGGAAACGAACCGTGTTGAAGGTGAGTCCGCTGGTTTCGATGAGAATTTGGTTTTCCTCGATGGGTTTGCCGTGGTGGTTGAGGACCGGCTTGCCGTTTTCCTTTTCGTAACCGAGGTGGCCTTCGATCACTGTGTAGTCCTTGAGGCGCACGCCTTGGTGGTGGAACTTCACATTGTACTCGATGCCTTTGAGGACCATGAAGATCGCGGCGCAGGCCACCGTGATGCTCATGAAGATTTTGAAGCGGCCCCATTGGCCGAGCTTGAGTGAGGCCCATGCGAAGACCACCGTGACCGACGAACCGATGAGGATGAAGGTGTTGATGAGGCCTGGGAGCACGGGAAGTGTGCGTTCGGGCCAGGGGTAATCGGCGCCGAGGCGGAGGAAAACGTAGGCGGAGAAGAAGCCGCCAAAGAGCATGACTTCTGAGGCAAGGAAGAGCCAAATGGCGATCTTCGAGTTGAAGAGGCCAGTGTCCTTGCGTGGTTGGACGACGAAGGGAATTTCCATGGAGAGGGGTGGCTTGATTGAGGTTGTCGGCTTAGGTGGAAAAAACCGGAATCAATGTGAGGGTTTGCTGGTGGCTGAGGAGTCGTTGCGTTTGGGTTCTTCCCATTGCGGGATGAAGTCCTCGGCGTGGTCGGGGCGGCTGTATTCGTAGGGTCCGCGGTAGACGGCGGGTTCGAATTCGAAATTGCCGTGGCCTGGAGGTGTTGGGGTGGCCCACTCGAGGGTGGTGGCATTCCATGGGTTGTCGCTGGTCACCTTGCGACCGGTTTTCCATGAGATGAAGAGGTTGATGATGAAGGGGATTTGCGCGACGGCGAGCGTCCATGCGCCCATGGACATGAGGATGTTCATGTCGATGAATTCGGCGACGGTGTTGCCGAAGACGTTGGTGCTGTCGGCAGCTTTCGAGAGGTAGGCATCGCCACCGTTGTACCAGCGGCGGTGGAAGCCGGCCATGCCTTGCAGAAGCATCGGGAAGAAGATGATGTTCATGCAGATGAGGCTGGGCCAGAAGTGCAGCTGGTTGAGGAAAGGACTCATGAAGCGTCCGGTGATTTTCGGATACCAGTGGAGGATGCCGGCGAAGAAACCGAAGAGGATGCCGGGTGCGACCACATAGTGGAAGTGGCCGATGACATAGTAGGTGTCGTGCAGATGGAGGTCGGCGAGGTTGAAGGCGAGAGGGAGGCCGGTGAGACCACCGATGCCGAACATCGGGATGAATGCGCAGGCCCACATCATCGGTGGGGTAAAGCGAATCGAGCCGCCCCAGAGTGAGATGAGCATCGCGGTGATGATCACCACCGAAGGCACCGAGATGAGGACCGTGGTGGTTTGGAAGAAGGTCGAAACAGCCGGGCCCATGCCGGTCATGTACATGTGGTGCGCCCACACGATGAAGGAGAGGAAACCGAGCACGAGGACCGAGTAGACCATCGACTTGTAACCCCAGAGTGGTTTGCGGGTGTGGGCAGGGATGATTTCCGCGACGCAGGCGAAGGCGGGGAGAAGGAGCACATAAACTTCCGGGTGGCCGAGGAACCAGAAGAGGTGTTGGAAGAGGAGTGGTGAGCCGCCGCCGGAGAGGTCGGCGAGGCCTTCGCTCTTGGTGAAGAGGCCGGAAGGCATGAAGAACGACGAGTGGGCCACACGGTCCATGAGCTGCATGATGCCGGCGGCTTCAAGTGGAGGGAATGCGAGCAGGAGAAGGAAACCGGTGACGAGCATCGACCACACGAAGAAGGGCATGCGCATCCAGGTGAGGCCGCGGGCGCGGAGGTTGATGATCGTGGTGATGAAGTTCACCGAGCCGAGCAGCGAGGAGGTGATCAGCAGCACGAGGCCGATGAGCCATTGGGTTTGGCCGGCGAGCCATTGGTTGACGATTTGACCGTCGGCGAATCCGGCGAGCGGCGAGTAGTTCGTCCAACCGGATTTTGCGGCACCGGACTCCATGAAGAACGAGGCGCACATCACGAGACCGCCGGCGAGGTAGATCCAGTAGCTCATCATGTTGAGGCGCGGGAACGCCATGTCGGGAGCGCCGATTTGGAGCGGGGTGACGTAGTTGCCGAAGGCGCCGAAGCCGAGGGGTACGATGCCGAGGAACACCATGATCGTGCCGTGCATGGCGCCGAACATGTTGTAGGTGTCGCCGGTGACTTTGCCGTCTTGCAGCCAGCGGGCTTTCCAGGTGTCGGTGAAGATCCAGCTCATCCACTCGGGCAGTGGCTGATGCGGGTAGGCGATGCTCCAGCGCATCACCATCATCAGGTAGAAACCGAAGGCGAGGAACAGCAGGGCGGTGATGCCGTACTGGATGCCGATCATCTTGTGGTCGGTGGAGAACACATATTTCGAGAGGAATCCCGGATTGTGATGATGATCGTCGTGATGGTCGGTGGAGTGAGCGCTCATGGTTCCGTAAGTGATGGATCGAGTCGGGAGATGAAAGTGGCGGGCTGGGGCCTCAGGGTTGGGCTGGGGCTGCGGGTGCGAGAGTGATGGGGTCGACCATGGTTTTCGGGTCGAGCGCGGCACCTGGCAGCGCCTTGTCGTGATCGGCGACGAGTTCCTCGCCGGTCACCTGTTGGCCGACCTTGGTGCGGGCGGCAGAGATATCGAGTGCGGCCTTGGCCATTTCGGCGGTGACCACATCGCCGGTCGTGTTGCCGAAATTGTTGCGCAGATAGGTCATCACGCCGGCGAGGTCTTCGGGTGTGAGTCCGGCGGCTTGGGCGGGCATGCCGGCGCCGTAGGTTTTGCCGGTGCTGGTGGGGCCTTGGAGGCCGTTGAGAATGATCATCGAAAGTTTTTCCGTGTTGCCGATGACCCAAGTTGAGCCGACCAGAGACGGGTAGTTGGCACCATCGCCCTTCGCATCGGCACCGTGGCAACCGTTGCATTTCGCCGAGTAAATCTTCGCACCTTTCGCCATGTAGGCGGCGAGGGCTTCCTTCGGTTGCGGGCCGGCATCTTCGGCGCCGGGAGCGGCCGAGCGGACATAGCCTTCGCGGAAGGTCGCCTTGTAATTGAACCAGTCGCCCGCACCGCCAAGAATGCCGCCGGCGATAAGGACCGCCACGCCGCAGAGAGCGATGACCCAGAGTGAGATCGGTTCGGATCCGTTGGCGGCGATGCGTTTTTCGCGGATGCAGGCGGCGGCCTCGCGAACCAGTCGGTCGTGGGCCTCGCTCACATTGATCGAGTCCTCAAGGTCTGGCTTTTGTTCGGGAAGGGACATGTTGGAAGGAATGGAATGGAGTGAATGTCAGCTGCCGGCTTTTTTCACCGGGGCGAAGTCGAGCGCGGCGGGAACCTTGTGATCTTTTTTGAGTGAAAGCAGATAGGAAACGAGGGCCTTGGCGTCCGGGCCGGGGACGATCTCGAAGCCTTCGCCTGCGTTGACTGGCAAGGCGTCGGGCGAGGGGCTGCCTTTGATTTCGCGTTTTACGAAAAGGAAAGGTTGGGGCGGGCAGGTTGATTGCCAGTGTTCGGGGTTGGAGCGCGGGCTGTACAGGAAGCGGTAGAGCCAGGCTTCCGGACTTTCACCTTTCGCGTGGAGTGCGTCGAGGCGGCGGCCGAGGTTTGAGAGGTCGGGGCCCATGCGAGTGACGCCGATTTGGGCGAATTTCTCGCCGATGAAATCGTAGGCGTTGGTTTCGCGGCGGGTGTCTCCGCGGTCGGCGTCGGATTTGAGTCCGCCCCAGTCCGGGCGGTAGAGGTCGTTGCCGGCGTAGGTTGGGCGGACAAGCTGCGAGTGGCAAAGGTAGCAGCCGTTTTGGGCGTAGACCTGAGCTCCATCGGCGATGCGTCCGGTGCGTTTCGGATAGAAGATGCCGGTGGCGCCGTCGATTGCCTCATCGAGTCGGATCGGCTCGAGGTTGCGCATTTTGAAAAACGGAATGACGACGATGGCGAGCCATGCGACGCCGAAGCTGGCTGAAAGGCCGAGAATGAAGGTGCGAAGACTCATGGGGTGAATCGGTGATGGGGCATCAGTGGGTGGTGGCGGGTCCGGCGTTGTCGATATCGCCTTCGGCACCGTGAGGGCTGGAGGGGTGGGCGCTTGGCAGCAGGGTCGGATGCGAACTGCGACGACCGAGGCCGATCCACATCAGGGCGAGGTGGAGCAGGAAGAAGAGGTTCGAGAAAAGGATGAGACTCCATGCGACGGTGTTGGCGACCGCGTAGGGGTAGGCGCGGGATGCGGCGGCGGCCCAGGGTTGTTTCCAGTCCTCTTGGCCGATGCCTTGTTGGAGTCCGCCAAAGAGTGTGATGAGGGCCACGGTGATGATGCCGTAGACCGAGAAGAGGAAGTGGATCTTGATGAGGCGGCTGGAGAGCCATTCGCGGCGGGTGACGCGTGGAACGATGAAGTAGGCGGTACCGAACATCACGAGGCTGAAGAAGCCGTAGATCGCGAGGATTTCGAAGCCATAACCCGAGAGGGAAAATTGCGTGAGCGGGAGGGTTGAGCCTGGGAGGTTGAGGAAGACTGCGGAAGCGCCGAGGACGATCAGGCCGGTGATGCCGGCGATGGTGAAGCGCAGCGAGGGGCTCACGGCGAGGGTTTCCTCGGCGGAGAGCATCGTGCGGATCGTGTTGTAGGCGGCGGTGGCAGCGGGCACGAAGATCAGTGCGGTGGCGGCGGCGCCGAGGTAGGGGAGGAAGTAGGGGATCGGGGCGCCGGTGAGTTTTTGCATGCCCGCCCAGGGAGCGATAACGGCGAGCGACCAGAAGCCGAGTTTGGCCAGCGAGTAGCTGAAGATCGGGCGGCCGGTGACCTTGGGTGCGAGGTAGTAGGCGGCGCCGATCGCGACGGGAGTGAAGAAGAGGAAGATGAAGGCTGAGCGGAACCATGCGCTGATCGCGGCACCCATCACCGGGTGACCGGGGATGCAGTGGAGCAGCGTGTTGGCGGTGATGAAGATCCAGGGGAACCAGATCATCGCAGCCAACAAGTACCATTGAGAGATGTAGACATGGCCTTCGGGGCGGACGCGGAATTGGATGAACGAGCCGATGAGAATCGCGATGTAGCTGACGAGCAGTACCGGCCATGCGAAGGTCGGAAATTCCATCCACGGGATGCCCGTGCCATTTCCTGAAAGAATGCCGATGATGCCGAGCGAGACGCCGAGGTTCCAGAGGTGTCCGGCGGTGAGGATGGTGCCGGTCATGGTGCATTCCTTGCGGGAGAGGCGGGCCATCAGCCAGATGATCACGGCGAAGGCGGCTTGCATGCCCCAGCCGTAGACCAATGCGTTGAGGTGGGCGGGGAAGACGCGGCCATAGGTGAGCCACGCGCAGGTTGAGAGCAGTTCGGGCGAGTGGACCTTCGCCGAGGCGACGATGCCGAGCAGAATGGAAACCGCGAGCCATGCGGCACCGCTGGTGAGGAAGAACATCACCGGATGACGCAGTGAGCGGTCGATCCCGGCGCGCAGCAGGGCGTCCTGTTCGGAAGATGGGGTGGTTGACATCGGCTTGCGGGTAAAATGGGTGGCGTCAGTTGGCGGCGGGAGTTTCCTCTGAGGCGGGAGCTTCCTCCGGGTTGGCTGGGGCGGGAGCAACAGGAGCGGCGACGGCCTGCTCGGGTTTTTCCACGGCGACCGGTTTCGAAGCGGCGAGTTTGGCGGCGACTGCCGGGATGGCGGCCTCGATCGCCTCGGGCGTGAGGCTGGCTGCTTGGGCGGCGATCACTTCGGCTTTGGTTTGATAGCGGGCCTTGGCGGCTTCGTCTTCGAGCGTCTCGGGTGCCTTGCGGTTGAAAAGGAAGACCAGTGCCAGGATCAATGCGAAGGCAAAGAAGCTGGCGAGCCCCCACCAGAATGAGGCGAAGCGGATCAGCGGATTGTCGCGTGACGGGTCGGTGGACATTGGCGGGATCAGTTGGAGAGGTTGGCGGATTCGAGGATGCGTGGGTCGCGGTTCGGGTAGAGCGAATGCTGACCGAGGGCGCGGAGGAGGAAGAAGAGGAAGGCGGCGCCGATGCTGACGAAGGCGAGGATGTCGCCCCAGAAGGCACCGGGGATGGCGACTTGGATTTCGCCGAAGACTTCGGGCTTGATGTTGCCGAGCGAGATGCCGCGTTCAGGGATCGTGATCAGGTAATGGTCGAGCACGTGCATGCAGAGCGTGTAGGCGGCCATGATGGAGAGCGCCTTCGGGTTTTTCTTGAGCCACGCTTGAAGCAGGATGACGAAGGGGAAAACGAAGTGACCGAAGACCAGGGCGATCATCGCGATGTTCCAGTTGCCGGTGTTGCGGATCAGGAAGTAGGAGGTTTCTTCGGTGATGCCGGCGTACCAGATGAGGAAGTACTGGGAGAACGAGATGTAGGCCCAGAACACCGTGAAGGCGAAGAGCAGCTTGCCCATGATGTGGAAGTGCTCGCCGGTGGTGACATGTTTCAAGTGGCCTGCGCTTTTGAGCCATGCGCAGACGAGGATGATGACCGCCATCGAGTTGAGCGCGGATCCGGCGAAGAGGTAGACCCCCCACATCGTCGAGAACCACTTGTAGTCGAGGCCCATCATGAAATCGAAGCCGGTGAAAGTGATCGTGAGGGCGAAGATGATGAGCGTGTAGGTCGAGTGGAAGCGGGCCTTGAAAAGACGCGAGGTGCCGGGGTTCGGGTCGGTGTCCTGCGCGGTGGAAAGTTTGCGCAAGCCGATGATGACGAGTGAGAGTCCGAGGCCCCAGAAGATCACGCGTCCGTACCAGAAGGGCAGGTTCATGAACCAGTACTTGTTGTAGAGCAGGTGGTCGGCGTGGTGGAGGTGTTCCTTCACGTTGCCGTGACCCGCACGGTGGGTGTTCATCCACTCATAGAGGTATTGTTGCACTTGCGGGAAGAGCAGCGGGATGCCGAAGAGGAACATCCATGGATAGGTGGAGCCGAGGTTTTCGAAGGTGCGGCGGACGGAGGTGCCCCAGCCGGAATTCGAGACATTGTGAAGGAGGGTCCAGAAGCATCCACCGATGGATAGCGTGAGGAAAAAGTAGAACGCGAAGAGCCACGAGTAGGCGAAGGATCCGCGGGTTTTTTCCGGGGCAAGGAAAAGCAGGTAGAGGCTCGCGGCGGTGCCGACGAGTGCGATGAAAAAGGCGATGCCTTTCACGCGGGCGACCTTGGAATTGTCGAGATGATCGCCGTGGATGGCGATTTCTGCGGAAGTGACGGGATGGTGGGCCATTTCGATGGGGAATTATTTGGAGGATGCCTTGGCGGCCTGGAGGGTGCGGACGTAGGCCACGATCGCCCAGCGGTCGTTGACGGGGATGTTGTAGCCGTAGCCGCTCATCATGCCCTTGCCGTGAGTGATCGTGTGGTAGAGTCGGCCGTCGGGGTAGGCTTCTTCGCCGAAGGTCGGGAGTTGAAGGTTGGCGATGCCGGGGACGCCGTAGCGGCTGGTCATGCCGAGACCGTCGCCCGAGGATCCGTGGCAGACCGCGCAATAGATGCCGTAGCGTTCTTTGCCGCGAGCGATGAGTTCGTGAGCGTTCTCGGCGGTGAGCTTGAGTTCTTCGGGCATGCCGGTGCCGTAGAAACCGTTGAGCTGGCCCGTGTGGTAGTAATCGGGCGTGCCGCCGAATTCGTATTCCGGGATGCCGCCGATGTTGGATTCGCCGGCGGGGTTGAATCCGCGCGGCTGAGTTTCGGCGACAGGAAGGCGGCTGCCAAGGCCGTCGGCAAAAAATGACGAGGGCTTTTGGGCCTTCAGTTTGTCCTGCTCGTCCATGTCCGGGAAGATCCGGACGGGAGGTTGGGAAAACTTCTGGCCGCGAATGCCGAAGATGCCGACAACGAGGAGCGCGATGATCGCGTAGGCTAGGAAGAAATAGCGCATCAGGAGAGGGTTGTTGGATTCAAGGTTTCAGAGTTCGGCAGTTTGGCTTTGGCCATCAGGCATCCTCTTCTTCGACGAGTTCGATGTTGTCGCCGCCGATTTCGGCGAGGAGGCTGCGGGTTTGTTCCGGGTTGAATTTCGGATCACGTGCTTCGATGGCGATGAAGAAACCGTCGTCGGTGGCGCGATGAAATTGCTTGCTGGCGAAGAGCGGGTGGTTCAGGCGCGGCAGTTGGATAAGCGCGAGCAGGCCGAAGAGCACGGTGAAACCGGAGAAGAGAATCGTCAGCTCGAACATCACCGGGAAGAAGGCCGGGATGGTGAAGATGTTGGCGGGCTTGGCCTGAACGATTGTTGGGTAGATCACCACTTGGGTTGTGTAGGCGAGGGCGAAGGCCGTGGCGGTACCGGTCATGCCGCCGAAGAAAACGAACCAGGGGAGGATCGAGCGTTTCATGCCCATCGCGCCGTCGAGGCCGTGGATCGGATAGGGCGAATAGCAGTCCCATTTCCGAAAGCCGGAGTCGCGGATTTTTTCCGCAGCCTTGTAGAGGGCGGAGGCGCTCTTGAACTCGGCGAGGTAGCCGTAGACGCGTTTGCGGGTGGTGCTCACGGGTGGAAAGAGGGGTTGGTGTTTCGGTGAAATTATTTCGAGCTAACCAGTTCCTTTTGGTAGGCGGCTTCGCTGACCGCGCCATGGTCCGGGTGGTGTTCCTTGTCGTCGTGATGGGGATCGGACTGCGGGAGTGTCCATTTCACCTCGGCGATGTTGATGCAGGGGAGGAATTTGAGGAACAGCATGAAGAGGGCGAGGAACATTCCGATGGTGCCGACGAAGAGCATCTGATCCTGAGCTGAGGGTGAGAAGGTCTTCCAGTCACCCGGCAGCCACATGCGGGCCAGAGTGGTGACGATGATGACGAAACGTTCGAACCACATGCCGACGTTCACGCACATGGCCACGGCCATGACGACCCAGAGGTTTTCGCGACAGGCTCTGAACCAGAACAACTGCGGTGAGAGCACGTTGAGCGACATCATCGCGGCGTAGGCCCACCAGTAGGGTCCGGCGATGCGGTACTTGAAGGCATCCATTTCATAGATCGCGCCCGAGTAGAACGCGACGAAAAGCTCCATGAGGTAGGCGTAGCCAACGATCGTTCCGGTGAGCAGGATGATCTTGGCCATGTTGTCGATGTGCTTCATCGTGATCAGATCTTGTAGCCCGTAAACGAAGCGGGCGGGGACCATGATCGTGAGCACCATTGCGAATCCGCCGAAGATCGCACCGGCGACGAAATAGGGCGGGAAGATGGTTGTGTGCCAGCCCGGCACCACCGAAGTGGCGAAGTCGAAGGACACCACCGAGTGCACCGAAAGCACAAGCGGCGTCGAGAGTGCGGCGAGCAGAAGGTAGGCCATTTCGTAATGGCTCCACTGACGGTTGCCGCCGCGCCAGCCGAGCGAGAAGATTCCGTAGAGCACTTTGCGCAGGCCGGGTTTGCAGCGGTCGCGGATCGTGGCGAGGTCGGGGACCATGCCGAGG
>CAYQRP010000029.1:0-7823 GCA_964419815.1 uncultured Luteolibacter sp.
GGCCAAAGAGCAAAAAGCAGGACACCAGCGACCCGAGGCCGAGCAAAATGCCCGCCGCCCAGACAATTTGCCTTTTTCCATGATCGCGCACATCCGACATATGGCGAAAAGCTACAGCCATCGCATGGCATTTCCCAAGACATAATTCATCCCCCGTCGCCAACCCTTGCGGATTGACCGTCGAGGCCTTACATACAGCGGCGTGGCCCCCATCCGATATTACAACCGCAGCAAACAATCCCTTGAAACCGAGCAGGTCTATGGTGAGGGCTTCCTGCGCTGGACCTATGGCAGCCCGCTCGGCGCGATCGCCTTGCATGCCTTTGTGAAACGCCCGTTTTTCTCAGCATGGTACGGCTGGCGCATGAGCGCCCCGAAGTCTGCCGCGCGAATTGCGCCTTTCATCGAACGCTATGGCGTCGATGCTACGGAGTTCGCCGACGCGCCGGATTCCTTTGCGAGCTTCAACGAATTTTTCTACCGCAAGCTGAAGCCCTCCGCACGCCCGATCGACTCTGATCCATCGAGCATCGTCTTTCCCGCCGATGGCCGCCACCTCGGCTTTGAACGCGCCTCAGCAATCGACAGCGTCTTTGTGAAAGGTCAGAAATTTGATCTACCTGCGCTCCTGGGCGACGCAAAGCTTGCCGAGCGATTCGCTGATGGCGCGCTAGTACTTTCACGGCTCTGCCCGGTCGATTACCATCGATACCATTTCCCCTGCGCCGGCATTCCGTCGCCGACGCGCACGATCCAAGGCCCGCTTTTCTCGGTTTCACCGATCGCGCTGCGCGAAAAACTTTCCTACCTCTGGACGAACAAACGCAGCATCACGCAAATTGAAACAAACGATCTCGGCACGGTCCTTCTTTTGGAGATCGGCGCGACCTGCGTTGGAGCAATTCACCAAACCTTCAATCCCGGCACGCCCGTCGAAAAAGGCGCGGAAAAAGGCTATTTCGCCTTCGGCGGATCCTCGACCATCACGATCTTCGAACCCGGCGCGGTGAAACTCGATGCCGACCTGCTCGAGCAATCGTCACGCCAGACCGAACTTTACGCCCGCATGGGCGAACCGATGGCACGCAAAGCCTGATCCCCCACACCAAGCCGATGTCCGATTATCTCAAATCCCTCGAAAAGCACGCGAGCGAAACCCTCAAGCCTGCGGTCGAAGGTCAGCTCACCGCCACCGAACGCATCGCGCTTTTCAAACGCTTTCTCAACATCGAGGAAGAACGCATTCTCATCCGTCACCGCTCTGGCGCGGGCGGACTTGAAATCGCGCGCGACCGCTCGAACCTCATCGACACGATTCTTCGCGCCATTCTCAAAACTTCGGTGAATGCGCTCAAAGCCGGAAGCAAGCTCCCGATCTCACTCGTCGCCACCGGTGGTTACGGCCGCAGCCTGCTCAACCCACGCTCGGACATCGACATTCTTTTTCTCCTGCCCCGCGCCTCCAACAAGTTGCCCAAAGCGCTGCAGGATCTCGTGCAGGACATTCTCTACCTGCTCTGGGACATGGGTTTCAAAGTCGGTCATGCCTGCCGCTCGATTTCCGAATGCATCGAGCAGGCAAGGCTCGATCAGGAAAACAAAACCTCGCTCATGGACGCGCGACTCGTCTGCGGCGATGATGAGTTGTTTGAAAATTTTCAATCCCGCTTCGCCAAAGAATGCATCGACAAGGGCCAAGAGGCCTTCTTCGAACTGCGCCGCCAAGACATGCGCAGCCGACATGAAAAGTACTCGCACACGGTTTTCCTGCAGGAGCCAAATGTGAAGGAAAGCTGCGGCGGATTGCGCGATTACCAAAGCATCCAGTGGGTTGCGCGCGTGAAACGCGGCAGCAGCAGGCTCGAGGATCTTGTCGAATGCAAGCTGCTCACGGCCGCTGCCTTCCGCGAGCTTGAGGCCGCCTTCGACTTCATCCACCGCGTCCGCAACGAACTCCACTACCATTGCGGCAAAGCCACCGATCAACTCACGCTTCAGCTTCAGGGCGTCGTCGCCACCGCTTTCAACTACCCGCAACGCAACATCCTGCGCAGCACCGAGGCGTTCATGCGGGACTACTACCGCCACACCCGCCACATCTATCAGCACACGACCTCGCTGATGGAAGCCTTCCAGCTCGAGCAGGATTCGCGTGCCGAAAACGGCATCCGCTCGTTTCTCACCTTCCGCAAAAAAAGCCGCGAGGAATTCGATGGTTTCGTTGCCCGCGACGGCCGGCTTTTTCCCGCCCATGGCGAAATTTTTCGTGAGGACCCGCACCGCCTGATGCGGCTCTTTCAGCATTGCCAACTGCGCAACCTCAAGCTCAGCCCGCAGATCCGCCGACTCATCGCGCAACACTGGGATGACATCGACCGCGCCTTCCGCTGTTCAAAAACCAACCGCGAAACTTTCCAAGCGATCCTCGAACGCAAGGGCGATGTCGCTCGCGTCCTGCGACTCATGCACCGCATCGGATTCCTCGGACGCTATCTGCCGGAATTCGGTGCACTCGATTGCCTCGTTCAACACGAATTTTTCCACCGCTACACCGCCGACGAACACACGCTGCGCTGCGTCGAACAACTCGATCAACTCATCGCCGAGGACAACCCGCGCCGCCGAATCTATCGCCGCCTCTTCCACGAAATCGCCGACCCCTACGCGCTCTACCTCGCCGTCATTCTTCACGACACCGGCCGCGCCGAAAACGTCCGCGAACACATCGACGGCTCGGCCATGCTCGCTTCGCGACTCTGCAACCGCCTGCAAATTCAAGGCGCGCGCCGCTCGCTCATCATGTTTTTGGTCGACAACCACCTGACCTTCTGGCGCTTCGCCACCACCCGCAACCTCGACGACCCGGAGGTCATCGCCGAGTTCGCCGCCATCGTCAAAAATCCCTCCAACCTCGACGCGCTTTTCCTCTTCACCTTCGCCGACTCGAACGGCACCTCGCCCGACGCGTGGACCGGCTGGAAGGAAAGCCTCATGCTGCAACTTCACACCGCCACGCGCAATTTCCTCGAGAACGGACGCGAAAAATATTCGCGCAAACTCGATGACGATCGACTCGCTCTGCGCAAGCAAGTGAGCGACCTCATGCGCGAAGATTATCAGCCCGATGTGAACCGCCACTTTGAGCGCATGCCGGCCTCCGCATTCCACTTTCGCCAGCCATCCGACATCGTCACACAGATTCGCACCGTGCGCCATTTCCTGCAGCGCGAGGACGAAACCTCATCGGCCATCGCTTCATGCATCAAATGGATCGACCGCACCGAACAAGGTTATTCCGAACTCGTGCTTGCCACTCGCGATCGTCCGCTTCTGCTCGAAAAAATCTGCTGCGCCCTCGCGTCGGAGCAAATCAACATTTTGTCGGCCGACCTCTTCACGCGCACCGACAGCATCGTGGTGAACATTTTCCGCGTCTGTACCACCAACTTCGAGGCCATCACTTCCGCATCGATCCGCAAGCGCGTTTTGGAAACCTTCGAGACGATCCTCGCCTCAACTCACTACGAACCCGAACGCTACCTCCGCCGCCGTGCGAATTTCCTCAAGGACCGCACCGACCATGACATCCCGGTGCCCGTCCGCGCATTCCTCAGCAACGAACTTCACCCGACCTGCACCACGCTCGAAATCCAAGCGCTCGACCGCATTGGCCTCCTCCACGACCTGTTTCATACAATCAACCACTACGGCCTCAACACCGCTCACGCGCGAATCTGCACTGAAAAGGGCGTCGCAATGGACACCCTCTACATCACCACCGCCCAAGGCGGAAAAGTCGACGACCCCCACATCCTCCAACTTCTCGAAGAACGGGTCTCGACCCTCATCGCCAAGCCCGAAACCCAGGAATCGGCCATACCAGGCAGCTGATTTCTCCCCCGCCGCCACAAAAATTTCCGCTTTCCGTCAAGATTCCGCTTGGCAAGCCCCGCCAGACTCTCCAATCTCCCCGCCCGCCCGCTCCCGGGCAACGCAACCGCAACCGACCATGGCCGTATCTCTCCGCCTCAACCGCAAGGGCACCAAAGACCGCCCTTATTACAAAATCGTCGCCGTCGACAGCCGCAAGCGTCGCGATGGCCGCTACATCGAGCAAATCGGTACCTACGATCCGCTCAAGGAAGGCACCAACTTCACCATCGATCTCACCAGCGCCGATAAATGGCTTTCGGTCGGAGCCAAACCCTCCGAGACCGTCAACAGCATCATCCGCAAAGCGCGGACCGCGGCCAAGGCTTGATCCACCCAAAACAAACTGATTTTCACCCACAGCCGCGATCCTTCGGGACCGCGGCTGTTTTCTTTCCATGGAAAGCCCCATCCGCTTCGAGGAATTCATGCACCGGGCGCTCCACGACCCGATCCACGGATATTATGCCAAGCGCATCCATGACATCGGCCGACGCGGCGATTTCACCACGGCACCTGTGATCTCATCGATGCCCGCCCGCGCCATTGCCCGCTGGGCCACCGCCGCCATGCGCGAATCGGGCTGCCGCGATCTGATCGAAATCGGCCCTGGAAAGGGCACCCTCGCCGCCGCCGTGTTGAAACATCTGCCATGGCATATTCGCTGGAAAATCCGACTCCATCTCGTCGAGACCTCCGAACCCCTCACACGGTTTCAACGCGATACCCTTGGCTCCAAAGCTCGCTGGCACCGCTCGCCCGCCGAGGCCCTCGCCGCCTGCGATGGCCGCGCCGTGATTTTTTCCAACGAGCTTGTCGACGCCTTTCCCGTCCGCCGATTTCAAAACACCGCCGATGGCTGGCAGGAACTGATGGTGAGCATGCCGCTTGATCGCGATGCGACGGAGCATTTGGAAAAAATTTCCACCCTCCCTCCATCCTCCTCTTTCCACCAAAATCATCCGCTCGGCCAGTGGATCGAAGTCCACGAATCCTACCGTCGCTGGCTCGAAGAATGGATGCCAAACTGGCAAGCAGGCCGCATGCTCACGATCGATTACGGCAGCACGGCCGAAAAAATCTACCACCGCCGCCCGACCGGCACGCTGCGCGGCTACCATTTTCAGCAATTGATCGAAGGTCCGGAAATTTACCGCCACCCCGGTCAACGCGATCTGACCGCTGATGTGAACTTCACCGACCTGATCGAATGGAGTGCGCCATGGACTGAGGACAGCCGACTGCAGACATTCGCGAATTTCCTAAGTTCCCACGCCGATCCGCGCGACGAAAGCGATCGATATCTCCTCGACGATTTCGGCGCAGGGACTGCCTTCATGGTCCTCGATCAATCCTGCAAGAAATCCGCATGAAATCGCCTTCCGATCCCCCGCGATCAGGGAATTTCATTTTGCCAAACAATCGGTCGCGCACAGTCTTGACAAGCCCCCCTCACAACAACAGATTTCCGCCCGTTTCGTCCCCACCTTCAGGCCAGGACGCCATTTCTCGCCCAAATGGCACGCCAAACGCTTGATTCAGAAGGAAAAACGGCCGTCCGAACCGGCAAAACCACCTAGCTCCTAACTCCACACCCAAGACTCCACGACCCATGTCCGTCCCGCAGAAATCCCCGCTTGGCTGGCCCCAACCCCAAGGACTTTGGCACCCCTCGCACGAGAAGGATGCCTGCGGCGTCGGATTCATTGCCCACCTGAAAGGCAAGCGCTCGCACGACATCATCGTCAAGACACTCACGATGAACGCGCAGATGGACCACCGCGGTGCCAGCGGATCGGATCCCGCGACCGGTGACGGCGCCGGCATTTTCGTTCAGATGCCCGACAAATTCCTGCGCAAGGAAATGGCCAAAAAGGGCATCGAGCTTCCACCCGAAGGCTCCTACGGCTCGGGTCTTGTTTTCATTTCCCCCGAACCCAGCGAGCGCGAGGCCGCGATGCAGGTGTTCGAACACGTCATCCACGAGGAAGGCCAAAAACTCATCGGCTGGCGCACGGTCCCCGTCCGCAGCGAAATCCTCGGCAAAACCTCCGGCCGCTACGAGCCGCTCATCAAGCAGGTTTTCATCGAAAAAAGCGAGGACATCACCAGCGCGATCGATTTTGAACGCAAACTCTATGTGATCCGCAAACGCGTCGCCACATGGATCCGCAACAACGAAATGCCGAACAAGTTCAGCGACGTGCACGGCAACAAGTCGAACTCGTTCCCCGGCGGCGACTACCACTACGTCACCAACCTCTCGGCCCGCACGATGGTGTACAAAGGCATGCTCACGCCTTGCCAACTCGCCGAGTATTTCCCCGACCTCCACGACCCGGATTTCGAGTCGGCCCTCGCGCTGATGCACACCCGTTTCTCGACCAACACCTTCCCGAGTTGGTCACGCGCGCACCCGAACCGCTTCATTGCCCACAACGGCGAAATCAACACGGTCATGGGCAACGCCAACTTCATGAAGGCCCGTCAGGCACTCTGCCAAAGCGACCTTTTCGACGGCGACATCTCCCGCGTTTTCCCAGTCATCGTCGAAGACGGATCCGACTCGGCACGCTTCGACAACGCCCTCGAGTTCATGCACTTCGGCGGCTATGATTTGGTCCACGCGATGATGATGATGATCCCCGAACCTTGGGAGCGTCACACGATGATGGATGAGGACAAAAAAGCTTTCTACGAGTTCCACGCTTGCATGATGGAGCCATGGGATGGCCCTGCCTCGATCACCTTCTCCGATGGCCGCCAGATCGGTGCCGTGCTCGATCGCAATGGTCTCCGCCCGAGCCGTTATTATGTGACGCAGGACGACCTCGTCATCATGGCTTCGGAAGTCGGCGTCATCCCCGATCTCGACCCACTCACCGTCGTGCAAAAAGGCCGACTCCAACCCGGCCGCATGTTCCTCGTCGACATGGACGAAGGACGCATCGTGCCTGATGAGGAAGTGAAAAAACGCGTCTACTCGGCCAAGCCCTACAAAAAGTGGCTCGATGAAAACCGTGTTTTCATCAAGGATCTTCCCGCGCCAAAAGCACCGAAATCCGTCGAAAGCGATCGCGTGCTCGAGCGTCAACTCGCCTTTGGTTACACCTACGAGGACCTTCGCATGCTGCTCGGGCCCACCGCCACCACCGGCGTTCAGCCAATCGCCTCGATGGGCAACGACACACCCCTCGCGGTGCTTTCGGACAAACCGAAACACCTCTATCAGTACTTCAAACAAATCTTCGCCCAGGTCACCAACCCGGCGCTCGATTGCATTCGCGAAGAACTCGTCACCGCCACCGAGACCTTCCTCGGCTCGGAAGGCAACCTGCTCGATCCCGGCCCGCATTCGTGCCGACTGATCCGTCTCGACAATCCGCTCATCGACAACAAGCAACTCGCGCAACTCCGCGAGGTGTCGCTCAGCGGATTCAAAGCCACCACGCTTGATGCGCTCTTCGTCGCCAAAGACGGCGGCGCAGGCCTCGAGAAAGGCTTTGAAGCACTCTGCGCCGCCGCCGACAAGGCGATCGCCGACGGTTTCAACATCCTCATCGTTTCCGACCGCAACCTCAGCGCGACCCATGCAGCGATGCCGACCCTGCTGGTCATGGGCGGGCTACACCACCACCTCGTCCGCTCGGGCACCCGCACGAAAGTTTCCATCGTGCTCGAAACCGGCGAAGCCCGCGAAGTTCATCACTTCTCGACGCTCATCGGCTTCGGTGCCGATGCGATCAACCCCTACATGGCCTTCGACTCGATCCACCAAATGATCAAGGACGAGATGATGGACATCGACTTCGACAAGGCGGTCTATAATTTCCTCAAAGGCTCGATCAAAGGCGTGGTCAAGACCATGGCCAAGATGGGCATCTCGACGGTTG
>CAYQRP010000029.1:7923-11675 GCA_964419815.1 uncultured Luteolibacter sp.
GGCTCGATCAAAGGCGTGGTCAAGACCATGGCCAAGATGGGCATCTCGACGGTTGCCTCGTATCGCGGTGCGCAAATTTTCGAAACGATCGGTCTCAACACCGACTTGGTGAACAAGTACTTCACCGGTGCCTCAAGCCGCTGCGAAGGATCCGGCATCGAGCAAATCGCCGAAGAATGCCTCATCCGCCACCGCCAAGCCTTCCCCGACCGCCACATCGAAACCGAAGAACGCGCGCTCGAATCTGGCGGCATCTACCAATGGCGCAAGGACGGCGAGTACCACCTCTTCAATCCGGAAACGATCCACCTCCTGCAAAAGGCGGTGCGCACCGGCAGCTATGAAGTCTTCAAGCAGTACGCGGCCAAGGTCAACAGTCAGAGCGAAAACCTCTCGACGCTGCGCGGACTGATGAAGTTCAAAAACAAGCGCAAGTCGGTGCCGATCGAAGAAGTGGAGCCGATCGAAATGATCACCAAGCGCTTCAAAACCGGCGCGATGTCCTACGGCTCCATTTCGCAAGAAGCCCACGAAACGCTCGCGATCGCGATGAATCGCATCGGCGGGAAATCCAACACCGGCGAAGGCGGCGAAGATCCGGAACGCTTCAAGCCTCTGCCAAACGGCGACAGCAAACGCTCGGCGATCAAACAAGTCGCCTCCGGCCGTTTCGGCGTCACCAGCGAGTACCTCGTCAATGCCGACGAAATCCAAATCAAGATTTCACAAGGCGCAAAACCCGGCGAAGGCGGCGAACTCCCCGGCTCGAAGGTCTACCCATGGGTCGCCAAGGTCCGCCACTCGACCCCCGGCGTCGGATTGGTTTCGCCACCACCCCACCATGACATCTACTCGATCGAAGACCTCGCCGAATTGATTCATGATTTGAAAAATTCCAATCCGCGCGCCCGCATCAATGTGAAGCTGGTCGCCGAAGTCGGTGTCGGCACGATCGCCGCCGGCGTCGCCAAGGCCCACGCGGATGTGATCCTCATCTCCGGCCACGACGGCGGCACTGGCGCATCGCCATCTTCGTCGATCTACAATGCCGGCGCTCCATGGGAACTCGGCCTCGCCGAAACGAATCAGATCCTGCTCCTCAACGACCTGCGCAGCCGCGTGGTGCTCGAAACCGACGGTCAGCTCAAAACTGGCCGCGATGTCGCAATCGCTGCACTCCTCGGCGCCGAGGAATACGGCTTCGCCACCGCACCGCTGGTCTCGGTCGGCTGCCTCATGATGCGCGTCTGCCAGAAAAACACCTGCCCGGTCGGCGTCGCCACCCAAGATCCGAAACTCCGCAAAAACTTCGCCGGCAAGCCCGAGCATGTGGTCAATTTCATGACCTTCATCGCGATGGAGCTGCGCGAAATCATGGCCGAACTCGGCTTCCGCACGATCAATGAAATGGTCGGCCATGTGGAATGCCTCGACACCCGAGAAGCATCCGACCACTGGAAGGCATCTGGCGTCGATCTCACCACGATCTTCCACAAGCCGGATGTTGGTGACGATGTACTCGGCATCTGCTCGCAAGAGCAAGACCACGGCCTCAAGCAAGCGCTCGACAACACCCACCTGCTCGCGCTTTGCAAACCGGCCATCGAACGCGGTGAAAAAGTCCGCGCTGAGCTGCCCATCACCAACATCAACCGCGTGGTCGGCACCATCACTGGCAGCGAGGTGACCCGCAAACACGGCGGCAAGGGATTGCCCGAAGATACGATCCAGCTGAAGTTCAACGGCAGCGCTGGACAATCCTTCGCAGCGTTTTGCCCGCCAGGCATGACCTTCACCCTCGAGGGCGACGCCAACGACTACGTTGGCAAGGGTCTCTCCGGCGCCAAGATCGCGATCTACCCGACTCGCGGATCGCTCTTTGCACCCGAAGACAACATCCTCATCGGCAATGTCGCGTTCTACGGCGCGACATCCGGCGAGGCCTACATCAACGGCATCGCGGGCGAACGCTTCTGCGTCCGCAACTCGGGCGTCAAAACCGTCGTTGAAGGCGTGGGCGACCACGGCTGCGAATACATGACGGGTGGACAAGTGATCGTTCTCGGCGCGACCGGACGCAACTTTGCCGCAGGCATGTCCGGCGGCATCGCCTATGTCTACGACCTCGACGGGCTCTTCGAAAAACGCCTCAACAAGGAAATGGTCAACCTCTACCGCCTCATCGAGTGCGGTGATGCGGACATCGCAAAGGTGAAGGCAGAAATCGAAAAACACGTCGAGCTCACCGGCTCACCACGCGGCAAGCACCTCCTCGCCAACTGGGATGCCGAGCTACCGAAGTTCTTCAAGGTCTTCCCGCGTGACTACGAGCGCATGCTCGAATGCTTCCGCAAGGTCGAAGAACAAGGCCTCTCCGGTGACGAAGCCGCCATGGCGGCCTTCGAGGAAAACCTCAAGGACCTCTCACGCGTCGGCGGCAACTGACAATCGTAACGGCGATCATCGGTCGCCGAAAAATCATCACCCCTTCCAACACACACCACTCAAATCACCATGGGCAAGCCTACCGGATTCATGGAAATCGCTCGCAAGACCGATTCCGAAATCGCTCCTGTCGAACGTCTCAAGAACTGGCGCGAATTCAAAATTCATGGCGATGACAAAGAACGTCGTGCTCAAGGCGCGCGTTGCATGGATTGCGGCACGCCTTTCTGCCACACCGGCCACATCGTTTCCGGCATGGCCAGCGGCTGCCCGATCAACAACCTGATTCCCGAGTGGAATGACCTGATCTTCCGCGGACGCTGGAGAGAAGCACTCGATCGCCTTCACAAGACGAACAATTTCCCGGAATTCACCGGACGCGTCTGCCCCGCTCCATGCGAAGGGTCCTGTGTGCTCGGCGTGATCGAACCACCCGTCACGATCAAAAACAATGAGTGCGCGATCATCGACAAGGGCTGGGAAGAAGGCTGGGTCACCCCCCGCATCCCCGAAACCCGCACAGGCAAAAAAGTCGCCGTGATCGGCTCCGGCCCGGCCGGACTTTCTTGCGCCGACCAACTCAACCAAGCCGGACACAGCGTCACAGTTTTCGAACGCGAAGATCGCGTTGGCGGCCTTCTCATGTACGGCATTCCGAACATGAAGCTCGACAAGGAGCTGGTGGTGCAACGCCGCGTGAACCTGCTCGCCGCCGAAGGCATCGTTTTCAAAACCGGCATCAACATCGGCAAAGACACGGAGTGGACCGCGGAAAAACTCCGCAAGGATTTCGATGCGATCGTGCTTTGCTGCGGTGCCACCCTTGGCCGCGATCTGCCAATCGAAAACCGCGATGCGAAAGGCGTGCACCTCGCAATGGAATTCCTCACCGCCAACACCCGCTACCAACTCGACCACCATTTCGACGGCAGCAATCCCGGTCTCAATGCCACCGGCAAGGATGTGGTGGTGATCGGCGGCGGCGATACCGGCACCGACTGCGTCGGCACCAGCCTGCGTCACGGCTGCAAGAGCGTGATCCAACTCGAGATCATGCCCCAACCGCCGATGGAACGCGCCGCCAACAACCCATGGCCCGAATGGCCAAAGGTTTACAAAATGGACTACGGCCAGGAAGAGGCCGCCGCAGTCCAAGGTCAGGACCCGCGTCAGTACTTGGTGCAAACCAAGCGTTTCCTCAAAGACGAAGCCGGCAATCTCAGCGGTCTTGAAATTTGCGACATCGAATGGGTCAGCGACAACGGCCGCTTCATCCCGAAAGAAAAGGAAGGCAGCGCCCGCATCAT
>CAYQRP010000030.1:0-11277 GCA_964419815.1 uncultured Luteolibacter sp.
GGCTTGTTTCCCGCGAGTTCGCTCGAAGTCTTTGCCACGGCTGCCTCGCGTCCGGGGATTCCCGCGGATCTTCGGCTGAAGTGTGCCGATGTGGCCAAGAGCCTGACCGACGATCTTTTGGAGAGCGCGATGTTTGATCCGCTGGGAGGTGGCATTTGCATTTCCAAGAAGCGAGGATCGTGGTCCTTGCCGAATTTTTCATTTGATTGTTCCTCCCAGGCGCGGGCGGCGATCGCGTTGCTGGAGTCCTATCGCACGACTGGCGACAAGCGGGCCTTGGATAAAGGCTTGGGCGCGATTGCTTTTGCGGAAAAAGAATTTTCCACCAAGGAAGGGCTCTTTGCGATCGGTTTGGCATCGCCGATTGATCATGAAAAATGGATGTGGAGCGTGGAGGAAGTTGGGGAGGTGTTGGGCGCCGAGGATGCCGCATGGTGGATCGAGGCAAGCGGCATGCAAAAGCTGGGCAACATTCCGATGGAGGATGATCCCGACGGGCTTTATTTCCGCAAAAACTCCATCGGCATGAAGATGACGATCGATGAGATTGCCGCGCGTCAATCGATGACGACCGAGCAGTTTCGCCCGCGCTACGAAGCGGCAAAAGCAAAGTTGCTGGCGGTTCGCGAGGCGCGGATCGGTCGCATTCCGCGCGATGAAACCTCTCATGCGGGAGCGACCTGGCGCATGGCGTCGGCCTATGCGTCCGCATTTTCCGCCACCGGCAATGATGCTTATCGCGACAAGGCGGTGGCCTTGCTCAAGCGCGGAAGGGAAGCCTTTGCCGTGGGCCCCAAGCTTCGCATGTTTACCAAAGACTCGCCGGATTCCGTCGGTGGCGGGCGTGCCTTTCTTTACGCGCTGTGCTTGCAGGCGGTGCTCGATGTCGCATCCGTCACGCTCGATGAAAGCCTCTACATTTGGTCGGACGACTTGGCCACCACGCTGGCGGAATTGTTCATCGGCGATGGGTTCCTCAAGGAATGCCCCGACAGCGCTGCTTTGATTGATTTGCCGATCACCGACCTTGCGATGGTTTTTGATGATTCGACCTGTGGCTTGATTTCGATGTCGGAGAGTCGTCTCGCCAAGCTGGGCAGACCCTTGGTCGCGAAGTTGAGCGAATTGGCCACGCCATTTCCGCTTTATGCCGTGGAGCGGCCGATCACTCATGCCGATCTGATCCTCGCGACCATTTCGCGGCATTTCATGGTAAGCGTGTTGGTGGGTGAGGGCGTGCCCGATCCGCTCCTGCGCGCGGTACAGGAGTTGTCGCCGCGAATGGTCCACCGCCAGTTTGCGAAAGCTTCCGATGAGGTGCCGGCGGGCATGGTGAAAATTGTTTTTTACGATGGTACGGAAAAGACGGTGGCATCGGTGGACGAGTTGAAGCAAGGCGTCCTGCCGGCAAGCGCCGACTGATTGGCTTTGTCTCGCTGTCGGATCCAAGGATCGGCGACAAGACGGCAGATCGGACAAATTTCATCGTGATGCCTTGCGGTTTTTGCGATCAGCCGATAGAAAAGGGCAGATTCCACTCAAACCACCATTTGTCATGTCCTCAACACGAAGTGCCAAGCGCAGTCGCAAGACCACCGAGACGCAAATTGATCTCTCGATTCTGATCGATGGCTCGGGCGAATCGAAGATCAACACGGGCGTTCCTTTTTTCGATCACATGCTCACGCTTTTTTCCAAGCACGGGCTTTTTGATCTCAATATCACCACGGTCGGCGACATCGAGGTCGACATGCATCACACTGTCGAGGACACCGGCATCGTGCTGGGTGATTGCCTGCGCGAAGCACTTGGTAGCAAGGAAGGCATTCGCCGATACGGATGCGCGTATCTGCCGATGGATGAAACGCTGGCGCGGGTGGTGGTTGATCTAAGCAACCGACCGCATTTGGAATTTCGTGCGCCGGCTGGGACGCCGTCAGCGCCGAACATGCCTTTTACCTTGGTCGAGGAATTTTGCCGTGCGCTGGCATCCAATCTTCGAGCAAACATTCATGTCGAATTGCTCTACGGCAGGGACGGTCACCACATCGCCGAGGCGATTTTCAAAGGTTTGGCGCGTGCCTTGCGCGATGCCTGTGAGATCGACCCGCGGGTCAAGGGGATCCCAAGTACCAAGGCTTCGCTGTGAAGGTTGCCCTCATCGATTACGGCGCGGGAAACCTGCGCAGCGTGGCCAACGCCCTCAAGGCCTTGGGTCAGGAGCCAGCCGTCGTCGCGAATGCCGCGCAGCTGGGTGATGCGACGCATTTGCTTCTGCCGGGGGTCGGATCGTTTGGCGACTGCATGGCGCAGTTGGAAGAGCGCGGTCTTGCGAATCTGATTCGCGACTGGGTCACAGCCGGGCGTCCGTATCTGGGCATTTGCCTCGGGTATCAGATTCTTTTTGATTCCAGCGACGAGAGCCCCGGTGTGGCGGGACTTGGTTTGTTTCGCGGCAAGGTGAAACGCTTCGACGATGTGCCCGGAGTGAAGATCCCGCACATGGGTTGGAATGCGGCGCGGCCCGTGAGAGCGGATCTGAAACATTGGTCAGGCTTGGGCGAGACGCCGTATTTTTATTTTGTGCATTCCTATTTTCCGGTGCCGGAGGACGATTCGATCGTTGCCTCGCGCACTGATTATGCGTCGGAAAATTTTGCCTCATCCATCGAGTCGGGCGCGGTACTGGCTTGCCAGTTTCATCCCGAAAAAAGCCAGGATGCGGGCCTGCGTCTGATGGGGAATTTCCTCGGGCTTTGAGGTCTCCGCTCAAGCTGCCAGTTCGCAGGCAAGCTTGATGGCGGAAATCATCGACGAGGGATCAGCGATGCCCTTGCCGGCGATGTCAAAGGCAGTGCCGTGATCCGGGCTGGTGCGGATGATCGGCAGACCGAGCGTGACATTCACCGCGTTGTCGAAGTCGAGCAGCTTGAGCGGGATGAGGCCTTGATCGTGGTACATCGCCAGCACCGCATCATGGCTGCCGCGGGCAGCGTCGCGAAAAATCGCATCGGGAACGGCAGGCCCGATAAACTTGGCGATGTCGAGCGCGTTGAGTGCGTCGATGGCGGGATGGATGATTCGCATTTCCTCGTCACCGAATTCTCCGTTTTCACCAGCGTGGGGGTTGAGTCCAGCGACGGCGATGCGCGGGCGCTTGATGCCGCGTTGAACGAGAAACCCGGCGGTGAGCTTGCCGATGTTGATGATCGCATCCGTCGTGAGTCGCTCGGGCACTTTTGAGAGCGGTTCGTGAATGGTCGCGAGGCCGACGGTCAGATGCTGGCCGGTAAGCAACATGCCGAAGTGCTCGACTCCGAAAGCATCGGCGAAAAATTCCGTCTGACCCGGGAAGCGGAATCCGGCCTTTTTGAGCTGATGCTTGCAAACCGGTGCGGTGACCACGGCGGCGGCTCTGCCGGTTTTGAGTTCGGCGGCGGCGTGTTCCAGCGCCTCGAGGGCGGCGATGGCCGAGCGCTGATCCGGCTTGCCCGCGATGCCGGCGCTGCGCTCGCCGATGATTTCAAATTGATGGCCTAGCGGGATGTCTGGCGAAGCAAGGGCCATATCGACGATTTCCGGGCCGATGCCTGCGGGGTCGCCGATGGTGATGAGGATGCGGGCCACGGCTTACTTTTCCCGTGTCGGTTGACTCTGCCAAGTGGCAATCGGCAAAAATTTCGAATCTCACGGCTTGTTCGGTCTGTGGTTTGGCGGTACCTAGAGGTCGACTCATGGACCGTCCACCGCTCATGCAATCGATCAAACGCCAAGCCCCCCCGAGGGCTGTTGGCGACCCGCCTAGCATTGGGCGGGTCGAGCGATTGTCGCGTGGTGTGGGATCCGGCTCGAAGAGGAAGTCGCGCCGTGACAAAAAAGACTCGCAAAGGCGGCGGCGTGGGAGTCGCGGCACCAGCAAGGTCGCGCGACGGGTGACGGCATCGATTTTCTTGCTGACGATCACGGTCATCGTTGTGACTTTTGCCTACTGGTCGAACAAAAGGCAGAAACAGAGCGCGCTGACCGAGTTTGAAAAGCTTTCGAAGTACCGCCCGATCGAAAGGATTGAATCGCGGTTCAAGTCTCCGACCGAAGGGGAGTCTTTAGCAATTGTGACAGCGGCGCTTGAATCGAAGGACGAGGCTGCGGTATTGGCCAACTTTCGTCTGGGCGGAACCGAGCCTGCCGAGGTGCTTGAGTTTCTCCGTCAGCAAGAAGCGGAGCAAGGTCGTTGGAATTTGAGCACGTGGATCGGCAGTGTCGATTTCAACAACACCTTGATGGAATCGGTGTTGGTCAAGCATGTCAAAGACGGCGAGGATGGGTTTGCCCGCATGGCCTTTTTGACTCCGGACGATCAGGGCGTATGGCGGCTGGATTTCGAATCCTTTGCGCGGAAATGCGAACCATCATGGGAAACCTTCCTTTCCGGCGAAGCGACCGAAGGGGTCGTGAGGGTATGGTTTAGTGAAGACAACTATTACAATGGTCGATTTACGGATGATTCCGAATGGATTTGTTATTCCATGGGGCGCATCGATTCTGAAACGAGTCTTTACGGTTATTGCCGTAGGAATTCTCCGCAGTACATTGCGATGGTCAGAATCATGAGCAGGCTTCAGTCGGCCGAGAAAAACAAGAAAGCCTTGTCTCGTGCCACGCTGGCCATATCGAGATCGCAAGAAGCCGAGGGCATGCAGAAAAGGCAGTTCGAAATCGAGAGGGTTTTGGCAGAGGAGTGGCTGCTCACCGATACGCCGTTCGACGGGTTGCCCATGCCGCTGAAATGAGTCGGTCGGCATTCTCGGCGCTTGTCAGGCCCTTGATGGTTTTTCATGCTCATTCGCATGACGAATGGATGGATGAGATTGGTGTGGCTGGTCGCGATGGTCTTGGGCTTGACGCATTGCGGTCTTATGTCTGGAGGATCCGGCAACATGGGTGGGCCGACGCCTGAGGAGCGTGCGGCAAAAATTGCATCCGAGCCGACCGGCAACTTTTATTACGGCAGGCGGTATTTTGTCGAAAAAACCCGTTTTTGGGGGTACCTGCGCGAACCGCGACAGGACTGGAACCGTGCCAAGCTCGTGATGATGCGCGAGGACAGGATGCGGGTGCCCGATCGGTTTCATGAGGATGGTCCTCCGGGAAAACGCTACGCGCAGGACAACAACTTCGAGTACCGCATCCGTGGCAACTACACGGGTCGCGAAGTCTACGACCCGAACAGCAACCAATTTCTGCCGGAGTTCATGCTCACCGGCTATGAGTTGCTCGATCAGCGGCCCGGATGGCTGTTCAAGCCAAGCGACCGTTACAACCGGTTTCGAATCACCTTGTTGCCGCGTTGAAACCGCAGCGCTGTGTCATCACGCGTAGGATGATTCGACGCGTTTCGCCACATCGCGATAGCCGTAATCGACTTCGTAGATCTGCTTGAAGCAATCGAGAGCGGACACGCGGTCGCCCATCTCTTCGTGGATGAGTCCCTTTTCGTAGAGGACTTCCTTTTTCGTTCCGTCCATCGCGTGGAGGTCGGCAAGGGCGTCGGAAAGTTGTTTGATCGAAAGGTCGAACATCGCCTTGCCCTTGAAGGTGCGACCGAGGAGAAGGAGGACCTTGGTGCGGATGTGGGGGTTGCGGGTGGCTTGTTGGAGGTGGGGAATGGCGGCGCTGAGATCGCCCGCCTGGTAAAGTGCGTTGCCAAGTTCGTAGCGCAGTTGCGGATCGGTCGGGTTTTGGTCGACGCGGCGCTGGGCTTCGTGAACCTGCTCGACGAGGCGGTCGTTGCGCCTGCTATCGAGCGCCGCGCGGAGCTCCGCGTTGTCGGGATCGGCTTGGACCGCTTGTTCCAGCGCGTGCAGATCGGCATCGATCGCCTTGTCCTTCATGGTCGAGGCCTTGGTTTCCAAAGCAACATCTCCGTTGCTCAGCGAATAAGCCCATTGATAGAAACTGTGGGCGTTGTGCCAGTCCTCAAGCTGTTCGTAGAGCCCGGCAAGGTCCTTGACGGTTGCGAGGTGGTTTGGGTTGGCGTTGTATTTTTCGATGGTCTTGTCGCGGCGCTCTTCGAGTTGCTCGCGGGTGAGGCCCGTGCGTGCGGACTTCTCGAGTTCTTCAAACTGCGAAGTGTCGCGCATCAGGTCGCGCATGTTGGCGTTCTCGTCCCAGCGCTGTTTCTGCATCGATGCACGGGCGGAGGCATCCTTGGCGCCCTTGATCGCCTCACCATCGGTCGGGTGATGCTTGATGAGGTCGTTGTAGACCGCGCCCGCCTGCTCGTGCATGTCGCGCGAGGTGTAGAAAGTGGCCAGCTTTTTCATCAGCTTGGCGTTTTCGGGTGATCCGCTGCGGACGGTCTCGAGTGCGAAGGCCGCGCTGTCGGGAAGTTCGAGTTTGAGGCACACATCAAAGAGCAGGTCATTGGCAGCCTCGTTGAGAGGATCCTTCTCGAGTTCTTTTTCGATGAGTGGCAGTGAGGCGAGCGGGTCCTTTTTTGCGATCCCTTGGATTTTCATCAAACCCATGCCGCCGGTTTGAAGACCGAAGAGGCCGGATTTTTTCTTGGCTCCGCCCGAAAGCTGGAGCTCGCATTTGCGCAGCAGCTTGCGAGCCTCGAGGAATCCCGGATTGTCGCCAAGAATACCCTGAAGCAAGCTGACGGCGTAGGCGTGGTTTGAAACCTGAACAGCGGTCAGCGCCTTGAGCCAGAGTTGCTTGCTGGCGGCGGTAAGTTCCTTTTCACTGATTTCTGGCATAACAAAGTTTCTGGAAATGCCCTCCCAACGGGTCGGCGGGCGCGAAAAATGCATTCTGCCGAGCTTGAATGCAAGCGTCTAAGTGCAAAATCACGGAGCCGGACGGATGCTTGATTTTTTGGGTTGCTGGCCCTTGGCCTTCGAGTTATGCCAAGGCCGTTGGCGCACGCGTTGTGTCGCCGGCAGACATCCACCATCATCATGCCTCCACGCCAGCAGAACAAAGGACGCCGCCCAAGCGGTCGCGGCCGCAACGGTTTCAGTCCCAACAAGCGAGCGGAAAAGCCCGACGAGGAAGACAAGGCAGTGGAGGTCGACGGCGAAATTTCCTCGGTTTTGGCAGGCACGATGTTTCGCGTGAAGCTCGAGAGCGGCCATGAGGTGCTCGCTCACATTTCAGGAAAAATGCGCAAGCGTTTCATCCGCCTTGTCGTCGGAGACAAGGTCAAGATGGAGATGTCGCCATACGATCTCACCAAGGCCCGGATCGTTTTCCGCGTCGGTTGATCCGATCGTTTGGGACTTACGCCTCAGCGTACGCGCTGGCCGAGTCGGCAAGCTCCGCAGCTTGGGATGCTTCGCGCCGCTCGATGACGATGTCGCCAAGCAGTTCGCTTTGCCGCACGACAAACTGGTTGAGCTTCATGAGCTCGAGCAGGGCGAGAAAGGTGACGATGACTTCGGCCTTGGTGGTGGCGGACTTGAAGAGTTCCTCGAAGCGCAGCGATTGCCCGGGAGCCATGCAGTTCATCAGCAGGTCGATTTTGTCGGTGACGGTGAAGCGGTCGTCGATGATGTCGCCAAAATCGTGGGATTCCTCGAAGCGTTTGAGGACATTTTGAAACGCACGGATGAGGTCGAAGATCGACACCTCGGCGAGTGTTGCGGGTTCTTCGGCGAATTTTTCCCCGAGCTCGGGTTGATGAGCGAAGCGTCCCTCCTGTTCGATTTCGCGCACCGAGAGGAAGCCTGCGGCGTCTTTGAACTTTTTGTACTCGATGAGCTGTCGGATCAGCTCCCAGCGCGGATCATCCTCTTCGGCATCCTCTTCGGGTGGTTGGTCGGTGCGCGGCAAAAGGGTGCGGCTTTTCAGGTACATCAGGTTGGCGGCCATGACGATGAACTCCGAAGCGAGGTCGATGTTGAGCAGCTTGAAGGTGTTGATGTAGTCCAAGTACTGCCGCGTGATGCGCTCGATGGAGATCGACTGAATGTCGAGCTCGTCTTTTTTGATCAGGTAGAGCAGCAAATCGAGGGGGCCTTCGAAGATTTCGAGGCGGACTTTGTAGTCAGCGGTTTCCACGCGGGAGGTCATAATCCGATTGGCGGCGCCATGCGAGGGAATTTTCCCCTCGCGTCATCGCGGAAAAGCGTTTTCACTGCCTCAGGACACCAATGGCATGACTGACGACAGATTTGAGAATTTTGGCGACCGCTTGAGCCAATGGGTGTCGAGCCAGGGATTCTGGTTTCAGGTTCGGTATTCGATGTCAGGCAAGGGAATGCGGGGGCGCTTGGTCTTCCACTTGGTCAGCCTCGGATTCAGGTTCTTGGTGTTCCTGCTCATTGCGGGGCTTTTTGCCTGGATTTATCTCGAGAGGCGGACGGGCACTGCCAATTTCCTTTCGGGTTTTAAGAAAAGTCTCACCGAGGGAATTGCGGCCACCGAGGTCGAGATGCGTGGCTTGAAACGGCTGCAAGGCCAGTTGGAGCTGAGCCGCATTGCCGCCGAGGGCGACAACGCCACATTTTTCTCATCGCTTGAAGCGCGCAACATCCGCTGCAAGATGGGATTGCTCGACGGCCTGTTCGGGGTCTGGAACCCCGGAGTGGTGGCGATCGCCAAGCTGGATCTTGATCTCAGGGCGGGTGCCGATGACGCCGAGTCGGCCGCCAGCATGTCGCGGGTGTTATTCTCCGATCATGAAAATGTCGATATCCGCTCCTTCGATATTGCTGAAGCCAATATCCGTTGGGGGTACTCGGATCGCACGCAGGGTTCGATCGAATCGACGAAGGTGAAGATGCAGCGCGTGGATGGTGCGTGGCGCATGATATTCAAGGGCGGTTATCTGAGTCAGAACTGGCTCAACCGTGCGGAAGTGGTCGAGATGGTGGTGCTTTGCACGCCCGAGGAAGTTGTTTTTGAAAAAGCCGATCTCAAACAGGGTGAGGGCACCATCGATCTGGCCGGTTTGCGGATCAAAACGGGTGAGCGTCCGCAGGTTGAGGGTATAGCCAAGATTCGCAACATTGCGATTGATAACCTCGCGCCTGCATCGACTCACGATTATGTCGACGGCACCATTTCCGGAGACTTCGCGGTTTTTGGATCAACCAACAGCTCCGACGGAATCGGCTTCGAGGGACAGGTGCTGATGGATGGCAACGATTCGATTTCACTGCGCGATAAGATTCATCTCCTCAAGGCGCTTTCGGTGGTGGATTACTCGAGAAACTACCATCGGGTTGACTTCCGTGAAGGTTCGTTCCAGTTGCGGGTGATCGGTGGCGGTCTTGAATTGAGTGAGGTCAATCTCAAGGCTCAGGATCTGTTCACGCTCGAGGGGGCGATGAAGGTGCGTCTGCCGACGCAAAATGAAATCGACGAAGCCATTGCCAAAGGTGACGGCGGTTTTGGTGAATCGATTTCGGACGGTGCCGATGATGCCTTTGTATCCAAGGCACTTTCACAGAAGGAGGGGGCGGACATCACCCTCAAGAGGGCCGCCAGCGAAGCCGAGGGCGATCAAAAAGGCTCCACGCGCGAGGAGGGTGTTTCGCTGTTCGACCGCCTGAGGGCAAATTACGAATTGCGGAGGCTGCAACAGCAGGCGTCCGAACGGATGTCGCGCATGCTGCGTTACGAAGGCACCTTCAGGATCACGATTCCTGCCGATGCTTTTGAGCGCACCGGCCGACTCCAGATGGAGTACCCGCTCGATGCCTCGACCGGACGAGTTCCGATTCTTGTGCCGATCAAGGGCGACCTTTACGGCATCACGCTCAAGCAGGCCGAAGACATTTACGAGTGGCGCAAAAATTGAGAGCGCTGAGTTTCGCCTTAGTCGCATCAGGTGGTTGCCTCAAGCGTTCGCAAGTCCGAGGCTCTTGAAAATTTCGCGGGTCGCGTGGCTTTTGTTGAGAGTGTAGAAATGGATGCCGTCGATACCTTCGTTGAGAAGGTTGGCGCATTGCTCGGCCGCGTAATGGATGCCTGCCCGTTCGACGCTCTCGGGGCTTGAGCTGGCACGATTGAGGATGCGGATGAGTTTGGCCGGGTAGCGGGCACCGGCGGCGAGTTCGGCCATGCGCTTCATGCCCTGCATGGAGGTGACGGGCATGATGCCGGCGATGATCGGCACATCGATGCCGACAAGCTGGCAGCGGTCGCGGAAATCGAGAAAATCGTGGTTGTCGAAAAACAATTGCGTGCAGATGTAGTCGGCGCCGGCGTCGACCTTGGCCTTGAGGTGCTCAAGCTCGAGCATGCGATTCGGCGTGGCGGGATGACCTTCGGGGAAGCCGGCCACACCGATGCCGAAACCGCGTGGATCAGGATGAGCGCCCGAGCGGTTGAACTCGCGGATGAAGGCAACGAGATCGGCCGCGTGGCGGAAATCGCCTTTTGACCAATCGTAGTCCGGCTGATCCTTGGGCGGGTCGCCGCGCAGGGCGAGTACATTGGAAACGCCGGCTGCGGCGTAGCGTTCGAGGATCGAGCGGATCTCTTCTCTGGTATGGCCGACGCAGGTGAGGTGCGGTACGGGAGGGATCGAGGTGGTCTGCCTGATCCGCAGCACGAGGTCGTGAGTGAGTTCGCGGGTGGTTCCGCCCGCGCCGTAGGTGACCGAGACAAAGGAAGGCTGCAGCGATTCCAGGTTGCGGATCGTTTCGTAGAGATCCTCCCAGGCCGAATCGCTTCGCGGAGGAAAGAACTCAAACGAGAGCGAGGGCTTGGACTTGCTGAGAATGTCGCTGATGTGCATGGCTGCAGCCCTGTGGTTTTTCCGTGTTCTGCTTCAGGGTGCGGCGGCAGCAGCCTCGGCGGCTTGCTCGGTGGCAAGCACATCGGTGCGGAGGTCGCCACCTTTGCGGCGGCTCCACCACAGCACGATCGGCGAGGCCACGAAGACCGATGAGTAGGTGCCGACCACAAGACCGATGAGGATCATGACCGAGAAGTCGCGCAGCGAGGATCCGCCGAAGAGCGAAAGAATCGCCACAGTGATGATGGTCGTCGCCGAGGTGAGCAAGGTTCTCGAGAGCGTGGCATTGATCGCCTCGTTCATGATCGATTTGATCGACCCGCTGCGGATCAACAGACTTTCGCGAATGCGGTCGAAGACGACGATCGTGTCGTTGATCGAATAACCGGCGATGGTGAGGATCGCGCCGACATGGATCAGCGAAAGTTCGCCGCCAAGCAGCACCACGAGGCCGACGGAGATGATGACGTCGTGCAAAATCGCGACGAAACCACCGAGTGCGAAGGAGAATTCGAAGCGGAAGGTGATGT
>CAYQRP010000031.1:0-11199 GCA_964419815.1 uncultured Luteolibacter sp.
AGGTGCCGCCGATGACGAAGGTGAGGTGGTAGGGCGGACAGGCGGCGGTGCCGAGTGAGCGCATTTTTTCGACACAGAATTCCTTGAGGCGCTGCGGGTTGAGGAGCGCTTTGGTTTCCTGATAGAGAAATGTTTTGTTGGCGGACCCGCCGCCCTTGCTCACGAAAAGAAAATGATAGGCGTCGCCTTCGGTGGCATAGAGGTCGATTTGTGCGGGGAGGTTGGTCTTGGTATTGACCTCCTCATACATCGTGAGCGGCGCGGTTTGCGAGTAGCGGAGATTTTCTTTGGTGTAGGTTTGGTGGATGCCTTTCGATAGAAACTCCGCGTCATCGCAGCCGGTCCACACTTGTTGACCTTTCTTGCCAATGATGGTGGCGGTGCCCGTGTCTTGGCAGAAGGGAAGGATGCCGTGAGAAGCGATCTCGGCATTTTTCAAAAGCATGAGCGCGACCATGCGGTCGTTTTCCGAGGCTTCGGGATCATCGAGGATCGCAGCGACTTGTGCGAGGTGATCGGGGCGCAGTGTGAAGTTGATTGCTTTGATGGCTTCAGCAGCGAGCAATGTCAGTGCCTCAGGCGCGATTTTGAGAATCGTTTTGCCTTCGAATTCCGACATCGAGACATGCTCGGTCGAGAGGCATTCGTATTCCGTCGCGTCAGCGGCGAGTGGAAAGGGTTCCTGATAGAAAAACGGTTTTTCTGACATGGCTTGGGACTTTTTTAAGCCTGCTGGGTCGCTCGGGCAAACGGATTTGCGCGGCGGGTCGCTTATAACGCGATTTCGAGTAGATTATGATCGGCCCCAAGCAGTGATTCGAATGCGGCGACATCGATCATCCAGCCGCCTTGACGATAGGGATTGTCGGTCAATTTTTGAGCTTGGAGTTCGCTGCCGTTGAGGCGGACGCTGCTCGGGGTGTGGTTTGCGTTTCGGACTTCGAAGCGGACATTGAGCCATTGCTCCTGCCATGGGATCAATGCCTCGAGTCCATCGAGTTCGTGGGGCAGCACCGGGTCGATGATGATGTGCTGGTAGCGCCGGCGGATGCCGAGCATGCGGGTGAGCACGAGGCTGAGAAAAATGCCAGGGCCGCTCGAATAAATGCGCCAACCGCCATGAACGCCGATTTTTCCTGCGACGATTTCATCATAGCGCTCGGCGGCTTCGTAGCGTGATGCGACATCCGCGTCGGAACTGGAAAAATAGGCGTTTGCCTGGCGCGGCAAGGCGTTGGTGACGGATGATTTTACATCGGCGGGATTCACCATGCCGAAGGCGGCGAGCATCGCATCGGCTTTGCCGAGGTGCGCCATGGTTTCGATGAAGCGCAAGTGGGCGTGGGTGTAAAAGATGCCAATCTCGCGCGAGAAGCAGGAGCTGAGTTCTGCGCGTTGGAAAATTTCGCAAATACCACCGCGATAAGCGGGAGGTCGATCCATCAGCCGCGCTCCGTCAGCCGCGATCAGGTGTTGTTCGATAAGCGAAAGATGATGCGCGGTTTCCTCTTTGGAAAAAAGCCCGCCGAGCATCGAGCGTGTCATCGGAATCAGGCTGTGATGAATGCCGGTGAGCTTGTCGTGCGGATGGAGCAGGGGTTGACCCGATGAAGATGAATTTTCATCGAAGAGGAAAAATCCGCAGATGGTTCCGTCGATCATCAGATGCTTGTGGCAATCGGCGTGAACGGCATCGGCAAAGCCATCGAGGCCTGCAAATTTGCGATTGGATTGGCGTGAAAGTTCCTCGAGTCGGCGCAGGACCTGATAGCAAAGGGCAACAGTCCAAGAGCTGACAAGGCGTTCGCGAAATTCGGGTTTGGCCGGTTGCAGCGAGTCGTTCCAGTCACCATCACCGTAGCGGAGGAGCGCGGTGTTTGGCACGCAGTGATCGCGAAGCCATCGGATGTTGGCTTCAACATGTTCAATGAGTGGCGAGGTTTCCTTGGTCGTTTGCGCGCTGCCGGGTTGGGTCCACGCGACTTGTTCGTCAAGAATGGCAAAGTCGCCGCTGGCCTCGATGTAATCGCAGAGTGCTTTGAGCGGCCAGAGTGGGATGTCGCCATGGCAGTGAGCTTGCTGAATCCACCCGAAAGGATCGGTCATGAACCACTGCGGCCAGTTGTTTTCGCCGATGAATTGGTGGCGGTAGGTCAGCAGAATGATTTCGCGGCAGCTTTCATGGCGTCCGAGGGCAAGCAGCATTTCCACGGATCCTTGGGTGACATCGCGCGTGCCCCAGGCGCCGCCGTTGTACTGCTCGATGCCGTGTGGAACTGTCAGATGAATCATGCCATTGTGAATGAACCACGGAAGGATGCGGTTCATCCGCGTGACGGCGTGATGTTCGTGAGACAATTCGAGCTTTTGCGCATCGGCGAGCCAGCTTGCGCGCTCCGTTGATTCGCTTGCGAGTCGGCTGTGGCCTTCGATTTCAATTTCGAAGGATTTTACGGCGTGGGTTTGCATCACGAGCATCGCATGGCCGGGTTCGCCCCCGAAATTTTCCGCACCACCAAATGATTCGAGTGAGGCCGGATCTTTTGCACGCAGGGTGAAATGAGCTGTTGGATCTTCCTTGCGAAAGAGTCCATCGCGGTTGGCGCGGATGATTGCCGTGGCGGACTGTGAGTTGATTTCGACCTCAGCGGTTTCGTCGTATTCGTTGATGCCTGCAATGAGTCCATGGGTGATGAGAAGCTCGGCGGCATCGCCCTTCAGGATGTTGATGAAGGTGGTGCAGGACGATCGGGTGGGATCGACCATGACCTTGATTTCGATCGTGCGCGACTCGAGCTGATAGATCCAGCGGGCTCCATCGAGCGTCATTTCGAAGCACGATGGAACGCCGAGGAGTTGCCACGCACCATTGACGCTGATCCATACCCGTTGACCGGTGGATGGGGTAAGGCCATGAGTTTCGCGAGGAAAAGACAGAAGGCGGTGGAATGATGAATGTCCGCTGCTGAGTAGGGAATTGAAGCAGCCAGACATCAGCACCGTGGTGGTGAGCTGAGAGGCGTTGGGAAAATCACCCGCACTTGAGCGAAGGATGTGGGCGTGAGGACGAGGGCCGATAATTTCCTTCGCGCGCGTGACGACATGGCGGCAAGGGTCATTGAGGAAAAACGAATGGATGTTTTGTTGTGCATCGCGCTCGATGAGATCCCAGTCGTCGGGAAAGAGTTGGCGCAGATCGGATTCGTTCAAACTTTCTCCATGGATGACGCTGGGATTGTGAAACAGCGTGCGGCATGAATCAGCGGTTTGCCTGACATTTGCATCGCATGGCGCGGATTTTGAAAATTCAATCAATGACAGATCATCGACACTGGTCGGATTCGGGTGATCGGTGGCGAAAGTGGCGGTGAAATTGCAGGTTCCGGCTTCATTGGCTTTGGTGTCAATCATGCGGCTCAGCTGCGCGACATAGGAAGATTCCGCCTGTTTGAGACCGGTGAGCGGTGTAGCGTTCGCGCCAAGGCAGTGAGGGTGATGGGGTCGATCGATCATCGAGCCAAACACCTGATTGGCGTCGCTTGCAAATTCGTCGCAGCCCAGTTCGCAGGCTTGGATGAGCCATGGGTTTTTGCCGTTCACCTTCAGGTTTTGTCGGCTGGCGATGACCTTGCCATAGATCGGGTGGTCGAGCGGATGGTGATCGATGTACTGGCTTGTGTACGACTCGTTGTTGCGTGCCGCTGCGGGTGAGGTGAGTCCGATATCAAGACCGTGAAGCACGCGCCATGCGATGGATTGGCCGGAGAGATTTTGAAGGCTGATTTCCGTGTTCCAGCCATGGCTGTCGGGTTTCAAGGAAATGATGACCGTGATTTTCGCTTTCGCATCGGTGTGGGTCCAAATGGCACGATCCCCTGTGATCGAGAAGTCGGCATCCGATCCCGGGCCGATGAGTGTCACGACACGCGGTCCGTCGGAATCGTTCATTTCCACCGCCACATGATGCATCGAACCCGCAAGCGGACAGCCGTAGCGGAGGTTGAGCATCAGATCCTTGCCATGGCGGATTGAATGAAGGTGGCCGCCTTTGAAAAAACGAAAGTGGAGAGAGTCTGCGTCGCCAAGTGTGTGTGCGATCAGCGAATCGTGGGTGGCGAGGGTTTTTGAGAGTGTAGGCATCCTTCTGTGCTTTGAAGCTTTCGGGAGATGTGAAATTCAGCGTTTTCTTTGATATGCGAGAAAGCATCAGCGAAGCTTGACCGCATTCCATTTCTGTTGGCTGAAGTTTCTTGCGGCGAAGCACCAAACGACGAGCTTCTTGTTGTTGATCAGATCGGGATTTTTTTTCAGGTCCCGGTAGAGCTTGATCCGTGGCGCGTTGATGCCGTCGCCTTTGCTTGAGATCACATCCGGTGGATGGCCGAGGGCGGAAGTCAAATGGTCGACGATGCCAGCGCCACGGGCATGCATGTCATCGCCCTGATGATATACAAGCAGGTGGCTGTCGCCCATCAGGAGGATGGGGGATTGGGTAATCTTTCCGATTGAGTTGGCAGGGGTGTTGATATTCGGAGCCGTGAGAAGTTCCAGTGATTCCTGCACTTCATCTCCCGCAAGATCGCCGCGGATGGTGATCGTCGAAACGATCGATTGCGATTCAAGATCGGCGGATTGGTTTTCGATCGGAATTTCCGGCACTTGTTCGGTGATGTATTTGATCAGGCACTGGGAGATTCGAGCAGCGGTTTTGGGAGTGAAATGCGAATCGGTTTTGCAATAAATCGGATCCTCCGTTTGGGTCAACTTGTCGTAGAGGTCGATGAATTCGATGCCTTGTTTGTTCAATTCATCGAGGTAGGTGCGGGTGGCTCTTGAGTATCCTTTGGCCTCAGACAATTCCGTTGTGTCAATCAGGCCGTCCATGCGGATCAGCGATTTCTCGGGGATTGGCATGAGCACCAGCTTGATGCCAAGGGCTTTGAGCGCATCGGCGTAATTCCTGATCTCATTGATCGCCGGAGATTCTGCCACTTGCGGTATTTGCTCCTTTGCGGTGAGCAGATGCTCGATTTCCGTGCTTAGGAAATACCATCCGTCGCGGCCTTTGATCGTTTGGCTCTCTGCATGGATGGTTGCGAGGGGGAGATCGGGCAGCGGTGAGGCCTTGATGGAAGGCGCGGGCTCTGCATTTGCCGCAAATGAGAGACAGACATGGATGAGAATGAAGTGGCGTTTGGTGACGCGTAAAAAATTCATGGTTCGGGCCTTGGTTCGACCTGTCTTATCCAATTAGGCGGTTCCAAGGCAAGTTCGCCATCCGGTTCTGCCCGCTGGTGTCGGCCGAATTCATTTTCCGCATCGGCCCACGAGCCGAGGGTGAGGTCGATTTTCTGGCCGGGCCGCAGTCCTGCCAGTTGGGTCCATTGGCGGTTTTCGATGACCAAGCCGAAGGCAAAAATCTTGCGGGTTGTTTGATCGGACTCGTTGGTTTCCTGCGTTGTTTCGAGTTCGAAATAACCGACATAGTCCTTGTAAACTGTAGAGGCTGGGTGAGGCACGGGGCCCATCGAGATGATGGTCGCGGTGAGATTTCGGGATTCGCCTGATTCGATTTCCAGGAATTCTTCCGAGTTGGAGATTTGGCCGAGTTGGTAGGACAGCGGTTTCCAATTTCCTGCCGTGAGTTCGGTCGCTGAAAATTGCCAGATCACCAATTTTTTTTCAGCAAGACGATCCTTGCCGCGTGCGAGCTCGGCTGAAAGTTCCGCTCGTGTTGCGTGGGCGCCGTCGCCGTTGCGCAGGATGCAATCGATGGGAAATCCCAGACTGGCTCCGAGGTGTTCGGCAAAGCCCGCGTCTTCTCCCCATCCCATGCTTTGGAGGCTGAAGATGTTTGAGTAGCTGTCGCCCAAGAGCAGCACGGGAGACTGCGGATTTGGCAGCCAGCGCTGTTTGGATTCGGTTCTTATTTCGCGGATCGTGGTTTTTTCTTCGGTAAAACTTTGCCACCCGGAAGGCAGTCGAAGCATCCGCGCGAGGTCGCCCTCGTTGGTGACCGTGCGTTCGACCATCAGCGATTTTTCCGTGCCGGGTGAGATCCAATTTTTGGCGATCAGCTCGTCGGCAAGATTGCGGGCGCTGGTCATCATCGTGACCGGGTTCCAATGGCTATCGGTTCGCAGATAGGCGATGCCATTTTGGACCGCTTTTGCTTCTTGGATCGAATCAGCGGGATCGTGGAGATGCGCGCCGGTTTTTTCAACTTGGGCCGACCATGAGTCGAACCACGTGGGCTTCACGAGCGGGCTGTTGCGCGATCCCTTTGCTCCAAGTTGTTCGGGCTGTGCCGATGTCTTGGGCCATGTCGGCATGACGACGAGCTTGATGCCGCGATCGTTCAGGGCCGCTGAGAGTGCTGCGATGGCGTTGATCGCGGCGTCGGGTCCGCTGAACGCATCGGATGGCTTGTCTGTTTTTTGAGTGAGCAGGTCGAATGAAGGGCGGTGGAATAGCCAGCCGTCTTTGCCAATCATCACATCCGTTGCGCCTTCGCTCATGCTTGCAAATGCAGCCTGACCGATGGGTTGCAGTTGTTTTACCGCGACAGATTTTTCGAAGAGTTGGTTTTCCGCATGCGATTGCCAAGTCATCAGGCTGCGGTTGAACGCGAGAATTTTTTGAAAAGTCGACTTCGCAGCCTCATTGGTGTCCATTGTCACCTTGCCGAGATTTGTGAAGTTCTTGGCATCGACGATGAAGACCAACGCGAGTGTCGCAGCAAATGCGATGGCCATGATGGCGGCTGCCGTCCTGCTAATCTTGGTTGCAGCAATTTCCGTGATCGCCTCGCGTTCGAGGCGTCCCATGGAAGCGGGGTTTTTATGACCTTTGTCGGACATGCTGGTTCGGGTCAGAAAATGAAATAGATGAAGGGGTTGTAAGTCTGGCACGCCAGAGCGATGGCGGCGACGATGAGAAAAGTCATGCAAAGGGCAATTTTCCGTGGACCGAGATTTCGGGTGAACGACCACGAATTGATGCCAAAAAATGTGATCATGAACGCCACGATCAGACTCATGAGCAGATAGGGAGTGTTGATGGCCGCGCTGACCAATCCCGCTTCCGTAGAATTTGATGGCCAGAGTTTTGAAGCGTAGCTCAGTGCGGATTCGAGATCTGGCGCGCGGAAGGGAATCCACATCAAGGAAACAAAAACAAAGGTCAGCGGACAGCGCAGCAGAGCGGGAATTGAGAATGGCGCGCGTTTGTGGCAGAACCTTTCAAGCGCCAGCCAGATGCCGTGCATGCCGCCCCAAATGAGGAAATTCCAACTTGCGCCGTGCCACAGTCCGCCGATGAGCATGACCAAAATAAGGTTGATGTAAGTGCGTGTCGGACCTTTGCGATTTCCGCCGAGGGGGATGTAGAGGTAGTCTCGAAGCCAGGTTGAAAGGCTGATGTGCCATCGTTGCCAGAATTCCGTGAGGCTTTTTGAGCGGTAGGGGGAATTGAAATTGCGAATGAAGACAAAGCCAAACATCAGGCCGAGTCCCACGGCCATGTCGGAGTAGCCGCTGAAGTCGAAGTAGATTTGAAACGAATAGGCGAAGAGTCCTGTCCATGCGTCGAGGGTGCTGATCGAAACGCTGTTGTGCACGGTATCGGCGATCTGACCGCAGGGGTTGGCGATCAGGATTTTTTTTGCCATGCCGACCGAAAAGAATGCGATGCCGCGCGAGAATTTTTCGAGGGTGTGACGGCGCGAGACCAGTTGGTCGGCGACATCCTGGTAGCGGATGATCGGGCCCGCGACGAGTTGCGGGAAGAGCGAGATGTAGCAGGCAAAATCGATGAAATTTTTCAACGGCTTCGCATGGCCGCGATAGACATCGATCGCATAGCTCATCGATTGAAAGGTGTAGAAGCTGATTCCCAGCGGCAGCACGACATGGAGCACATGACTGTCGCTGATCGGTCCCCATCCGAACCATTCGAAAACCTTTGAGAGGTTTTCGATGCCGAAGTTGTAGTATTTGAAGAATCCGAGAAGGCTGAGGTTGCTGGCGATGCTTGCCCATAGTGCGGCCTTTTGCATTCGGCTTCGCGGGCCTTTCTCTACGAGAGGATGGAAAACCCCGCCGCGGTTTCGCGGATCCCCCATGGCAATGGTCCTGCCGGCAAAGTAGTCGATCGCGGTGGACAGCAGCATCAGCGGGACAAACAGCGGATTGGCCCATCCGTAAAAGAGATAGCTGAAGAGCGTGAGAAATGCCGATCTGCCTCTTGCGGGCATCGCATAGTATCCGGCCAGTACGAGCGGCAGGAAGACAAAGAGAAAAAGATGCGAGCTAAAGACCATGGATCAACGCATCGGTTTACTTGAGCATCATGCCACGCGTTCGCAGCTGCCAGCGGAGGTCGACTCCCGCTCTCACGAACCATAGACTTGCGGCTTTTTTGTTGAGGTGGACTCCGTCGGATCCCGAGACGCCTTTCACATAGGGGATCTTTTCGCCCGAATAAAATTCGCGAAACCCATGGTTGCGGATGTTTTCGTGAATGATTTTTTGCACTTGGGTTTTCACGGATGTCGGAAACTTCGAGGCGTCCGGTGGCGTGATCCAGTAGACCATTTTCAGGTTGCCCTTGTTGGCGATGATGGTTTGGCAGAACTGGCGGTAAATCGATTTGAGTTCGGGTATGGCTTTGTCGCCTCCCTTGGCGATCGTGTCGAAGTGGTTGGTGCCAAGTTGGATGACGAGCACATCGGGTTTGAATTTTTTGAGGAGTGTTTCGATTTTTGGTGTCGTGGTGGGAATGGGTTTGCGACCGAACTGGTGCTTGGTGAGTTTTCTGCCGTAGGGAGTGGTTTCGCGGTAGCCGCAGGGAGTGATGAACTCGGGTTTGGATTTCATCCAGTGCTCCGGTGAGGAACCGCAGGAGGCGTAAATCGCCACTTGGCTTTGGGGTAGATTGCTGAGCAGCCAATTTTGAAGGAAGTCACCAAAGGGGCCGACGGTGAGCGAGTCGCCGATCACCATGATTTTGGAATTCTGGTCCAACCTTCCGCCGAGTTGAGCGTGTGCGCTTGATGCGCCGACGATGCAAAGCGAGAGAGCGAGACAGACGGCCCACAGGCGGGTTTTTCCTGTGTGGAATTTTTTCATGGATTGCAATCCGCGCAGTTGTCGCTGTTCGGGTGTCGGTTCACATCCTCGCAGAGAATGTAGGGGGTGTGTTCTGCTGCGCCGACCTCATCGTTTTGTGAAACGGTGGCCCAAAGGGAATCGTCTTTCATTTCGGTCACGGAAAGTTCGAGTTCCTTCTTTTTTCGGTATTTTGAGAGGTCCTGTTGCGCATTTTTGATGTAGGCCGGATGATAGACCAACAGTTCCGGCGCTTCGTATTTGCCGGACAGCACCTCGACGACTTCGTAGAGATAGGCGACCATGCATTCGCCGTAGGGTGCGAAGCTCTTGCGCTTGGGTGTGCTGCTGGCGGTTTTGAGACGCACTTTCAGGCAGATCGGAGTGATTTCATCTCCGCTTTTTTCGATTATCTGCTCTGCCTGATTTTGCATGGTCGAGGTGATCGGTTGCATGCGGGCGACATCGTGTCGGGCGAGATCACTCGCGATGATGCGGAAGGTGTCGCGTCCCCAATCGTGGGCGGCCTTGCCGCTGAAGTGCATTTTGTCGCGGGCCTGACCCTTGTACGGGTAGCTCGTGATTTGGCGACTATCGATGGTGAGGCCGTGTGGACCGACGCATTCGGCGATGATGTCGTGGATGAAAGCTTGAACCTCGGGCGTGACATTGCCGGCCTGCGGCGGAGTGATCCAGTAGAGCCGTTTCACGCTGTTTGCGTTTTGTGTGAGCCATTTGATCATCGGGTTCACATGGGCGCGGATGACCGGCCCATTGCGATCGGGATTCACCTGATTGCCTTTCTTGAAGGTGCCGAAAAAATTGTTGCCGTTTTGAATGATGAGAATGTCGGGCTTGATGGCGGGAATCAGGTCTTCGATTTTTGGTATCGTGTGAGGTTTGGGGCGCATGCCCGGTTTGGCACCGTAGAAATTTCGGATTTCTTTGGGTTGTTTTTTCCCATCGACGCTCTCGATGCTCCAGAAACCGCAGCGTGTGGTGGCGTTGCGGTAGGGGGCGGGCTTCATCCATGACAGCGGATTTGTTCCGCACGCCATGATCGTATGGACCGCGCCAATCCCGGGGCAGGAGCGAAAGCATTCATCGATGACCGGACCAAGGCCGGCCATGCCCATCGAGTCGGTGAGGATCAGTACGCGAAGGCCGTTTTCGGACGCTTGCGTGAGGATTTCAGCCTTTTGCTGCTCGGCGATGTCGATGCCTCTGAGCGTGACCGATTTCTCGGTTTTTGCGAGGGTGGCGGCAGATTGCAGAAAGAGGGCGACGAGGGTGAGGTGCTTGAGAAATTTGCACCTTTTGCTGTGTGAAAATAAGCGGGTTGCGACCTTGTGGGATGGCATGGCGTCGGGCTCGGCTGACAAGCCACCAAGCTAGGAACCATCCCTCCCGAGACAAGGAAAATTGCCCCGTTTTGACCGTTGCTTTGAGCGGAAATAAGCTGCGCTCAGATCTCGTCGGCTTCGGGAGCCTTGGGGAGTTTTTCCACCTCGTCGAGCAGGTTGACCATGTCAACTCCGCGGATGGCGGAAGCATCGTGATGGAAGCGGAGGACGGGGGTGGATTTGAGTACCACTCGCTTCATGACCTTCGATTGGATTGAGCCATGTTCGCGGTTGAGCTTGTCGACGACCGCTTGGGCATCGCCACCCAACACGCTGGTCCAGACCTTGGCTTCCTTGAGGTCTTGGGTGACATCCACTTCGCTGATGGTCACCAATTTGCCGTGCCACTCGTAATCTTTCTGAACCACATTGCCGATTTCGCGGCGGAGCAGTTCGTTGATGCGGTCGAGTCGGCGGGGCATGAGTTTAAATCTTAAATCTTAAATTCTAAATTCGAAACGAAGATGGTGATACGGACTCGTTTTCCGTTTCGAATTTCGTGCTTTGGATTTTCTGCTTCGAGCGAAGCGATCACAGCGTCTGCGGGACTTTTTCGAGTTTGTAGCACTCGATGATGTCGCCTTCCTGATATTCGTTGAACTCGCCGAGGCGGATGCCGCATTCGAAGTTGGTGCGGACTTCCTCGACCTCTTCCTGGAAGCGGCGAAGGGTGGACATGCGACCGTCAA
>CAYQRP010000032.1:0-11101 GCA_964419815.1 uncultured Luteolibacter sp.
GAGGCGGGAATTTAACAACAACTCATTCACATCATGTCGATTTTCGAAAGAGCCCGCGAAGTCGCGGTTGTCCATTCCGCCGCCGAAGCCATCGCGTGGGATCAGGAAACCTACATGCCACCGCATGCCAATGAGCATCGGGCAAAGCAACTTTCATGGCTCGCCGCGCGTGCTCACGAGATGTCGACCAGTGAGGCATGGCAGCGCGATCTTGAGGACGCGGAAAACAACGACACGGGAAGTGATCCGAGACTCACCGCCAATTTACGCGAGCTGCGCCGTCAATTTGATCGTGCGACGAAATTGCCCACTTCTCTGATCGCCCGCGAATCCTCTGCAACTTCATTAGCCAAACACGCCTGGGCCGATGCACGCGAAAAATCCGACTTCAAGGCCTTTGCGCCGCATCTTGAAGAGCTGTTGGAAATCGCCCGCGAAAAGGCTTCGCTCTGGGGCTATGCCAAGGAGCCTTACGACGCGCTGCTTGAAAGCTACGAACGCGGCACTTCGACCGCCGCCGTTGCCGCTTTGTTCGATCAACTTCGCCCGGAGATCCGCTCGATCGCGGCAGCAGCGGTCGAGAAATCTCATCAACAAAGCATCTCCCTACCCGCCGGCCCCTACCCGGTCGCCGCACAGCAAATGCTGAACCGACAAATCGCTGAATCGATCGGATTTGATTTCAGCGCCGGTCGCATCGACACCACGGCGCATCCGTTTTGCACGACGCTGGGGCCGCACGATGTGCGTCTCACCACGCGCTACGATGAAAATGATTTCACTTCATCGCTCTTCGGCGTGTTGCATGAAGCGGGTCACGGACTTTACGAACAAGGCTTGCCTGCCGATGATTTCGGCCTGCCATCAGGATCCGCCGTTTCACTCGGCATCCATGAATCCCAATCGCGACTGTGGGAAAACCATGTCGGCCGCTCGCAAGAATTTTGGCAAAAGTGGTACCCGGTCGCGCAGGAAATTTTTTCGCAGCTGCGTGAATTTCCGCTCGATGATTTTCTCCGCTTCATCCGCACAGCCGCCTTTTCGCCGATCCGCGTCGAGGCCGATGAGGCAACCTATGACCTGCACATTCTCCTGCGCTTCGATCTCGAACGACGCATGCTCAACGGAAGTTTGAGCGTCAACGAGGTGCCTGCCGCATGGAACGAGGGCTTCCGCGAACTGTTTGGATTTACACCAAAAAACGACCGCGAGGGATGCCTGCAGGACATCCACTGGTCGATGGGCGGACTCGGTTATTTCCCCACTTACACGCTCGGCAACATCCACGCCGCGAGCCTGTTTGCCTGCGCAAAGAATCAACCAAACATCTCATCCGCCATCGCTGCCGCCGACTACGCCCCGCTGCTTGCATGGCTGCGAGCAAACATCCACGCTCACGGCTCCACTTTTGATCCCAGCGATCTGATTCAACAAGCCACAGGCAAAAAAGCCTCGAGCGAGGATTACATCAAGCACCTCACCCAACGCTACCTCTGACCCATGAGCCAAGGACTTTTCATCGTCATCGAAGGCATCGACGGCACCGGCAAATCGACTCAAGCCAAGCGCCTTGCCGAGTGGTTTCGCGCGCGTGGCCGTGAGGTGGTCTTGAGCCGCGAGCCGACCGATGGCCCATGGGGCAAAAAACTTCGCGAATCGGCAACCACGGGTCGGCTTTCACCCGAGGATGAACTCGAGTGCTTTCTCAACGACCGACGCGAGCATGTGGAAATGACCATCAAGCCTGCCCTGGCCGATGGCAAAGTGGTGATCCTCGACCGCTATTATTTCTCGACCATGGCCTACCAAGGCGCGCGTGGGTTTGATCCCGCCGAAATTCGCCGTCGCAATGAGGCGTTTGCACCGCAGCCCGACCTCTTGCTCATTCTCGACCTCAGCATCGAATCGGCACACGGCCGCATCGGATCGCGTGGCGACACGGCCAACGAGTTCGAACAACGCGACACGCTCACCCGCTGCCGCGAGATTTTTCTTTCACTCCGAAATGAGCCGTTTGCGCGCGTGATCGATGCCGAACCCTCGCTCAATGAGGTCAGCGCGGACATTCTCGCAGTGGTGACTGCGGAGTTTCCCGATGCCTGAACCGCTGGACTTTTCGCAGGCATGACGGGTGATTTGCGCAGCGATCACCCTTTGCATGAGAGCAAAGATGGGCCGATGGTGAGGTTCTAAACCAACAACCATCATGAGTACATCGTCCCATCAAGATGCCCGCGCCACCAATCTTCTTTCCCGCGTGAGCGAGGATGTTTCCCTCCTCCGTCAAGATATCCGCAATCTCGTATCGCACACCGCACGGCATACCGTCGCGGGTGGTGCGCGTGAGATTGCTGAAAATGCACGCAACAAAATTGCCGCAAGCAGGGCCTATTCCGCCGAGCAATTGCGGGCCTTGGGCGAACAGATGAAACAGCATCCGGCTGCGTGGCTGAGCGGAGCGGCGGCAGTCGGATTGATCAGTGCCGGAGCGTACTTTCTTTTCCGCGGCAATGGCAGCAGCACGACATCGCAGTCGTCGTAAATCATTTCGCCCAATCGGGCTTCTCGGCTTCAAACTCCATTTTTTCACCCGTTCTCGGGTGATGAAAGGTGAGTTGCCATGAGTGCAGTTGCATCGATTCGGCATCGGCATCGAGCGTTTGCGTATCGCCAATCTTTTGATCCCGCAGATAAGCCGGATCACCCAGCACCGGATATCCGAGATGCCAAAGGTGGATCCGAATTTGATTGGTGCGACCAGTCTTGAGCGTGGCCTCAAGCAATGAAGTGCCGTCGGCGCGTCGCTCCAGCACGCGAAATTCCGTGCTCGATGGCAGACCTTCACTTTCGTCCACGCGATGCGTGCCGAGTTGATCGGGATCTGCAGAGATCGGCGCGTCGCAGGAAAAATGATCCTCGGCCGGATGTCCGCTAACACCGACGAGATAGCGTTTCACCACCGTGCCATCGATGAATTGACGCTGCAAAAGTCGGCAAAAATGCCTCGTTCGAGCAAACAGCACAAGACCTGTCGTGTTCGAGTCAAGACGATGCACCGGACGTGGCACATGCGGCGCACAGGCGAGGTTGAGCAAATGCTGGAGCGTGTTGCGATGATAGCGACCACTCGCATGCATCGGCAATGGCGCAGGCTTGCGGATCAGCATCACAGCTTCGTCGAGATACAAAATGCGGATGTCGGTCGCGACATCGGGTTCCACTTCGGCAGGGAAAATTTGCAGAATCCGTTCGCCCGCGCGCACGACATGATCCTTGCCACGGACCTTGCCACCGTAATTCACAAAGCGTCCGGCATCGCAGCGTGATTCCCATTCGCATCGTTCGATCTGCGGAAACAGAATCACCAAGGCATCCAACAGCGTGTGACGATCCAATGCCGCGGGGATGTTCACGGGTCGGCGGTTTTCCTGCGCGATCGATCCCGGCAAGGGAGTGCAAACTTTTTTCAACGCGCTTTCGAGTGCCGCTATTTTCTCGGCCATTTGCTGCGGCTCGCTCTTGTAGCAATACGGGCAGCTTTTTCCCTGCACGAATCGCGGATCCTCCTGATCGCTCTCATCAAGCGGCGCAAGGCAGGCGTAGCAAACGGCATGACCCGACTCGCGCAAGGCCGGATCAACCCCCACCCGTTGATCAAAGACAAAGCAATCGCCGTCGTAATGCTCGCCGCCGCATTCTTCGAAGTATTTCAGAATCCCGCCATCGAGTTGGTGGATTTCTTTGAAGCCCTCCATCTCCATGAAGGGTCCGGCTTTCTCGCAGCGAATTCCGCCCGTGCAAAACATCACGATCGGCTGGTTTTTCAGCTCTTCGGGCAACTGGCGAACGGCATCGGGAAATTCCCTGAAGGTGCGGATCTTCGGATCGAGCGCGCCTTTGAAGGTGCCGAGCTTGACCTCATAATCATTGCGCGTGTCGAGCAAGGTCACCGGCCTGCCTTCGTCGAGCCAACGCTTGAGCTCCTTCGGTGCAAGCTTGGGCGAGGTGTAGGTTCCAGGACGAACCCCTTCGACGCCGAAAGAAATGATCTCTTTCTTGATCCTCACCAGCATGCGGTTGAAGGGCTGATGATCGCTGTGGCTCACCTTTGGCGTGAGTTTTTCCAAACCTGGAATCGCACGCAGTCTTGCGAGCAAGCGGTCGATCATTTCCTCATCACCGGCGACGAAAAGGTTGATTCCCTCGGTGCTGAGCAAAATCGTGCCTTTCAAATTCCAGGCCTTGCAGCTGGTCTGAAGCTCTTCCCTCAGATCCTTGAGCCCGCCCAGCTCGGCAAAGCAGTAGGTCGAAATGTTGGTGATCACCGGCACGCGGGAAAAACAGCACGACGAGGATAAATCCGCAAGCCCGCACCTGCAGAGAAGCTTGATGACTTGGCGAAGACTGCGATGATTCACCCATGGCATGGCGTGCGCTCGGTGATTCTGCATGGCTGTTTACAGCCATGGCGGGAAACGCGTCGGATAAATTGGCGCAAATTCTGCGCATGCGTCAACAACTCGAACACCATCGCATCCCGGCAGTATGCGACCTAGTTTCCTCATTCGACAGCGTGGCGGTGCATTTCGCGCCGAGCGATGGCGAGACGGTTTTGGATTGGCTGCAAACCATTGGAATGCCTTCGAGCGGACAAGGCATGGAGCTGTTCGGACGCACTCACGAAATTCCACTGCGTTACGGCGATGACCTTGAAATGGTCGCCCAGAAACTTGGTCTCTCGGTGGAGGACGTCATCCATTTGCACAGCGCTGCTATTTACACGGTCGCAGCGATCGGATTTTCACCCGGCTTCCCTTACCTCACTGGTCTGCCGGAAGAGCTTCATCTGCCACGCCTCGATACGCCGCGATGGGTGAACGCCGGATCAGTCGCGATTGCCGGAAATCAAGCGGGCATTTATCCATTCGACTCGCAGGGCGGTTGGCATGTGATCGGGCAAAGTTCGGTCATGCTTTTTGATCTGCAAAATGACCCACCTGCCCTGCTGACCCCAGGTGATCGGGTGAAGTTCACCGCAGTCGAATCCATTTCCTCACAACCTGCGATTTCAAACAAACCGTCAGACAAATCTGAGGCCGCCATCGAAGTCATCGATGCAGGCCCGCTCACCAGCGTTCAGGATTTGGGACGGCATGGACATCAGACGCTTGGCGTGACGGTTGGTGGTGCGATGGATCCGATTGCCGCAAAGGTCGCCAACCGACTTCTTGGCAATCCCGAGCATCATGCCTTGCTCGAATGTGCCATGATCGGACCTGTGCTCAAATTTCACCGCACCTGCTGGGTGGCCATGCTCGGATGGAACGACCCACGATGCGGCAGGCCGATGCAATTCGCCGCGGGCGAGGTGCTCGACTTGCGAAAGCCGACGATCGGATCTTACGCTTATCTCGCAGTCGCGGGCGGCATCGATGTTCCGCTGGTGCTTGGCAGTCGATCGACCGACTTGCGCGCGAAATTCGGCGGTCATCTGGGAAGACGCTTGGAAAAAGGCGATTTTTTGAAAATCGGCGCCGCCTCAAACATACCGCGCGTAGATAACTGGCATGTCCGCTGGCCTTATGACGATGCGCACCAACCATTGACCCTGCGCTACACGCGCGGCGTTCAGTCCGAGTGGTTTGATGCCCCGTCACTCGATGCGCTAGCCCATGCTGAGTTTCGAATCAGCAGCATGTCCGACCGCGTCGGGATGCGGCTCGATGGTCCCAAATTGATACGCGCCATCAGCGATGAAATGGTTTCTCAAGCCGTTGTTCGCGGGTCGATTCAAGTCCCGCCGGATGGAAGCCCGATCGTGTTGATGGCCGAATGCCAGACCATTGGCGGCTATCCGCAAATCGGGCATGTGATTTCCGCCGATCTGCCGAAACTCGCTCGCATGCAACCCGGTGCGACGCTGCGCTTTCGTGAGGTCACGCTCGACGAAGCGCGCAGGGCGTGGAATGAACTTGAACACGAAATGAAATTTCTCCGTACGGGATTGGAGCTGCTGAAATGACCGCCATGCCAAGCATCGACCTCAACTGCGACCTCGGCGAAGGCGGCCTGTACGATGCCGAAATCATGCCCTTGATCAGCTCGGCCAACATTGCTTGCGGCGGACACGCCGGCGATGACTCGACCATGCGCGAAACAATCCATCTAGCGCTTCATCACGGCGTCGCGATCGGCGCTCATCCCGGTTACGAGGATCGAGAACACATGGGACGGCAGCCCATGAATCTCTCTCCAAAAGAAATCCACGAACTTGTTTGCCGTCAGCTCACACGGTTCGCACAAATTGCCGCAGAATTTGGCGCAAAAATCCATCATGTCAAAGCACACGGCGCATTGTACCATCAATCCGATGCGGATCCGCTCATTGCGATGGCCGTCGTCAATGCGATACAGAATGTGCATCCGCAGGCCATCATCTACGCTGCGCCAAACGGCTGCATGATGGATGCCGCGCGATCGGCTTGCCTCAAGTTTCGGGCCGAGGGTTTTATCGACCGCCGATACCGAAGGGACGGATCGCTTGTGCCGCGGGATCAGCCCGATGCGGTCATCGACGACCCAGCTGCCGCCTGCGCGCAAGCTCAGGAAATATTGCTCAAGCGCAGCGTCACCTGTGTGGACGGCTTTGTGATTCCGATGGATATCGACACCCTCTGTGTTCATGGCGACAGCGAATCGGCGCTGGAAATGGCCCGCACCGCACGCATGACCATCAAGTCCGCAGGCCTGCAGGTTTGCCATTGAAACCGCCTTTTCCCTTTGCCTCGGGCCCGGAATCCCCTACCAAGGCCTTGCACGCGCAATGAGATTGTTTCGCATCCTCACCTTCAAGGAACTGAAAGGCTATTTTCTTAGCCCCTTCGGCTGGGTGGTGCTTGCCTTTGTCACCATCATGCAAGGCGTGTCGCTGTCCTCGGCGATGAAAGGTTTTCGCGACACCCCGGTGAAGGACAGTCTGGTCTACGTCACCTTTCACACGCCGGTTTTCTGGTTTTATTTTCTCTTCATCTTTCCCCTCATCACGATGCGCTTGTTTTCCGAGGAGGAACGCTCGGGAACGCTCGAAACTTTGCTGACGGCGCCCGTGAAAACCTGGCAGGTCGTGCTTTCAAAATACGCCGCCGCGATGGTGTTTTATGCGACGCTCTGGGTGCCTGCGTTGATCCAGTTCAAGCTCTTCGTCTGGCTCACCGATCTGCCTCCCGCATGGAGCCCCGGGGCGATGGCGGGCACCTTCGCCATTCTGATGCTCATGGGATCCGCCTTCACTGCGGTCGGCTGTCTCGCCTCGGCGATGACCTCGAGTCAAATCATCGCCGGACTCATCACGATCGGACTTTTGGTCATCCAATATTTCCTCGGATTCGTCACCGCGATCTGGGGTGAGTCATTCGCCGGCGCGGCGCTCTTCAACTTCATTTCGTCGCAACGCCACCTTCATTATTTTGCCAGCGGCCTGCTCGATACGAGACCTGCCGTGTATTTCCTGAGCATCGCCATTTTCGTGCTCTTCATCACCTTTCAGGTCGTCGACCGCCGCCGCTGGAAAAGCTGAACGAATCCAATGTCCGACGAATCCGAAGCCACCCGCAAGACCGGCCGCGCGCTCAACCGCTGGCGCATCGGCTCGCTCTCCGCATTTCAAACGCTGCTGCTCGCGTTCGTGGTCCTTTGCGCGAACTACCTCGCATTTCACCACTATCAACGCATCGACCTGAGCCGCGATGCCGATTACTCGCTCTCGCCCGCAACCCGCCGATATCTCGCCAGCGATGCCGTGCAAAAGCACCCGCAGACGATCAAGTGGGTCATGGCCTACCGCCGCACCTCACCATTTTACGAACGCGTGCGCGCCCTCGCCGAGGAGTACGCAAAGCTTTCCAATGGTCGATTGAAACTTGAAGTGATCGATCCGATCCGCAGTCCCGATCGCGTGAACGAAATGGTCGCCGCCTATGGGATCACGCTCGTGCGCGATCTGATTCTCATCGATGCCCGCACCGACGACAGGCCCGCAGTGACGGAGAATGCCGATAAAACCCGCTCGTTTCATCCGAATGTGAAAGTCGCCGTCGCCGATGACATGGGCGTGTTCACTACCAGCGAGGGCAAACGCAAAATTTCCGCATTCGCGGGCGAAGATGTGCTGACCGCCCGCTTGGTCGAAGCGATCGAAGGCAAACCCCGCCGCATGGCATTGATTGTCGATAAAAGCCAGATCGGTGAGGACAACACCGCGTCGCCGCGCAGGAGCCTGATCGATACACTGCGTTTCCAAAACATCGAGGTCGAGGAACTGCAAATGAGCGGATTGGAAAAAATTCCCGACCACTGCGATGGCGTGATTCTTGCCGCTCCGAAATACGATCTCGGCACGCAGGAAATTGCGGTGCTGGAAAATTATTGGAACCGCCCGCGCGCGGCCATCCTCACGCTGATCAAGGACGGCGAAACACCGCCCAACATCCGCGCCTTCCTCCGCGGCAAGGGAGTGACACCTCGCAAGGATCGGGTCGTGAGTCGGCAGAAATCAAATCTCGTCACCAACGCGCGCGGCACCTTCACCAAAGGAATCTCTTTCACAGCCGACCTCGCAGGGCAGACGACCGAGTTCGGTGGAGCAAGCTCTTCACTCGAAGTTCGCGAAGGCGCGCCAGACCTTCTCAACAAACGCGTGTTGCCCATGGGCCTGATCGAAGCAGCTCCGGGTTTCTGGGGAGAAACCCGTTTCGGTGGCGGCAATGAAAATTTTGACGAACGCGAGGATCATGCGGCTCCGCTCCATCTTGCCGCCTGCGTGATTCGCGGCGCGGAATCCGACGACCGCTTCGCTGCCGACAGCTCGCGCATGATCGTGATCTCCAACACTGACTTTCTTTCACCGCAAAACCACCGCGCCGAGAATCTCGATTTCCTCGCTTCTTCGGTCAACTGGATGGTTGGCCGCGAGTCTCTGGCCGGCATCGGTCCGCGAGCGCTGGGAACCTACAAGCTCCCCCTGCTTCAGGCGCAGGTGACTTTCATCAACCGCATCAACCTTTTCTTCATCCCCGCCGCGTTTTTGCTGATCGGAACCTACGTCTGGTCGGCACGCAGGGCCTGATCCACCATGCGCCGCTTCATTCCCACCCTGTTGCTTCTCATATCCGCGGCCATCGTGGGTTGGTTGTCTTCATGGCAGTGGCGCGAAGGCAGCTTCGACGCGCTCTTCGGATCTCCCCCAGTGGCAATCGGCGAGCCGCTCTATCCGGCCTTTGATCCGTCGGCCGTTCGCCACATCACGGTCAGCACCCGCGGCGCATCAGCAAAATTTTCTCTGCAGCAAAACGGCTGGCAGGCAATCACCCCATGGCAGGATCGCATGGATCCCCGCGCCGCAGTTTCAATCATCAATTTCACCCGCGGCATGACGGTCGAGGATCATGCTTCGCGCGACGATGTGGCGGAAGAAAAAGCCGGTCTTTCTGGTGATGCGGTGACGCTTTGTCTTGAGAGTGCCGATCGCAAAGTCCTCGCCCACTACAAGATCGGCCGCCCCACTCCATGGAAAGCGACGCTGCGCGAGATTCCCGAACCCGTCCCCACGGTTTTCATCAACCCGCGCGAGGAGGGCCGCAAAAAATATGTTTATGCCTGCACGGGCGACATCAACGCGCTCTTCAAAGACAATCTGCGGTTCCTGCGCGATCACCGCCCATTTTATTTCAACCCTCTCAAACTCCAGTCGGTCTCCATCGGATCCAAACAAGGTCAGCTGCTCATCGCACGCGAGTCACCCGAAAGCCCGTGGCGGATCGTCAAGCCGCTTGACCTACCCACCAATCAGGCGGCGATCAAATCCCTCGTCAAAGGTCTATTCGAGCTGCAGGCAGTCAAGGTCAGTGACATCGCCGCCAGCACCACCCCATACGCGGGCGATGAAAACGAATCGACGCGCATCAGCATCCAAGCCTTCGAATCCGATGCCCCCTGCGAATTTGAAATCAGGCCTGCCGAATCCGCCGAGGCCAATGAAACGACTGCGGTCGTCTCCAACCGCCCCGGCATCGAGTTCACGATGCCGGCAAAGCCAGTTGGCGGGCTCATCACGCTCGCGGACCTCCCTCTCAGCGTCAATGAACTGCGGGATCCGACATTGACGCACCTCAACATCAAAGCCCTTCGCGGCATCTCGATCGAACCCTCGACCGGCCCTGCCATTCTGGTCACGCGTGAGGCGACAAAGCCATGGACGACCGTGATCAACGGCGTCACGCAGGAAGCAAACGAGCAGAATCTTTACGACCTGCTCAAAGCGGTCACCGAAGGCAAAGCGCTTGCCTTCGAAAGCGACGCCGCAACCGACTTCACACCTTGGGGTTTGGATCGGCCCGTGCTGAAATTGCGTTTCATCGCTCAGGACAATCAGACCTTTGAATTGCGTTTTGGATTGGATTCGAAAGGCGTGCTTTATGCCAATCGGCTGGGCACACCAACCGTCATGCGGGTCGACGAGTCGCTCATCCGCTCGGTTGCCGTGCGTTCCTACGAATGGCGTCATGCCAGGCTGTGGTCGATCGATAAGGTCAACCTTCTCGCCATTCAGCGCGTGATACCGGGATCCTCGGCCCTCACGCTCAAGTACCGCTTCATCGACGAGGCGTGGAGTGGTGAAATCGGCGGACGCGATGTCAGCGCCACGATCGACCCAGTCAAAGCGAACTACTTCCTTTCCGTGCTGGAAGACCTTCGGGTTTCGCGATGGCTTGCACCCGATGACGAGGCGGCGACCAATGCCTTGCGCGCACCGACATTGGTCATCGATGTCGTGGAAAAAAAATTCGACGAGCTTGGCGAATTTTCCGGCACCGGCAGTCGCAAGCTGACACTTGCCCCGAGCGATGCGAGCGCCAGACCGAGCAGCTACTATGGTCGCATGGGAGCCAACCTCTTTACCATCGATGCGGAAACCTACGGCAAAATCGCCGCTGAGGTGATTGTCGAGTAGGGCAGCGCGAGAGTCACCTGCTCTCAGTGAATAAAAAAGGACCGCTGTGCCGTCATTGGCGCTGTGAGCCACGTTCCGTAAACTCAACAAGTG
>CAYQRP010000033.1:0-8503 GCA_964419815.1 uncultured Luteolibacter sp.
TCACCACCGGTCGGATAACCGTCGACCAAAGGCCCCAACTCCCGATTGGGAAAACTCCTCACGCTGCGGCTGCCGCCATTGAACATGCGCAAGTCGATCGGCAAATCCTCGCTATCCCCAAACGGAAAAATTCCGCCCAGCGATCCGCCAATTCCCAAATCATAAAAACGATGAATGCGTTTGTGCCAGCCGCCCGACATGCCAAGCCTTGCATACGAGGTGCTGATGTCGCCAATCGCCGATCCAATCTCCACCGGCAAATCAAGATGCCAACCTTTGGTCGGCAAAATGACGCTGTCTCGGAAATCGAGCGACTGATTCAATTTCACCCGCTGATGCAGGTACACAGTTTCACCAAGCTCTTCGACAGGTAGTCCATCCTCGCTCAGGTTCACCACCGACGATGTCGCGCTCAGATCCACCGCATAGTGATCGCCAAATTTCCAAAGCAACTTTCCTTCGATCCCCTCCTCGCGCGTGTCGTATCCTTCATGACCGTAAATGAATGCGTAGAGGCGACCGGAAAGTGGCAGGTCTTTTCCAAGAAACCATGGATCCGTCAAACGCAGTTCTCCAAGCAAGCCACGCGAACTGACTTCAATTCCGGAGTTTAACCCAATCACCTGACCGAACAGGTTGCGATCCGAGTAACTGACCCGACCAATGAAGCCCTCATACGAACCATAGCCCGCTGCAAATCCAACCTCTTTGGCTTTGGCTTCGGTGAGATGAAGCGTCGCATCGACCATCTTTTCGCCAACCTCATCGGTTTCAATGCGCGCGGATGAAAATGCACCCGTCGCCAACAGCCCCCTCACCGCACGGTTCATCGCCGCCTCGTTGTACCATTCATCTCGCGCGACCTCCATGCGCCTCAACACCCGCTTGGGATTCGTGCGTTCAAGCCCGGCTACCGATACGCGGTTGAGCTTGAGACGCTTGCCGAGATCAATGCGAAACTCAGGCACGAAGGAGCCCACCACCGAGGCTCGTCCCATTCTGATCACCGCATCGGGATAACCCCGACTCACCGCAATTTCCTCAGCCGCGAGGCGCATCGCATTGAGATTTGCCGTGGTCGCCGTCTTGCCGACATAAGGCCTCACCTCCTCGGTCACCAACTTGATCCCGCGCCCGTCCACGCTTGCCACTCTCGGCTCGCCGATCTCACAGCGCTTACCCGGATCGCATTCAATCGTAAGATCCACCGCCCCCGTGCGGCCATCCACCCAACGCTCCCGCACCAAGACCTGCGCATCCCAATATCCGTCGGCATTCAACTCGCGCCGCACATTCATCAAGCCCTCATCGATATCGCCCTCACGAAATGGCGCGATCCCACCGAATAGAAATCGATCCTTCTCCGCGACCTTGCGAAACAAACGCGCCATGTGTTTCTCGTCCGACTTGGAAACACCAAGCACTCTCACCCTGCCCAACGAATACCTCAGACCCTCATCAACAATGAGTCGGATTTCTTCGGACGAGGCAATTTTCCAACTCACCTTCGCACCATCGTAGCCATCCTTTTTTAAAACCTGACCCAAAAGAAAAGCCGCGTCCTCCGCCGATGCAGGCGTTGCCACCGAACCGCGCACATGATCGAGGCGCCCTCCCATCGACTCAAGCACCTGACCCTCACTGCGGCCACTGAGCCCGCTGATGCGCACCCGCGTTTCGCCATGAACGACCTTCAAGGTCGCCAGCAAAATCATCGTGAACCAAAAAAATTTCATCATCGAAACGTGAGTCGCCAAATTCCAAAAACTCTCGAATCCCCCTCGGCATCCATGCCCGCAGAAAGGTACCAGCGGTCGGTGATCTCAAGGGTCGCAGTCGAAAACGAATCACTCGAATAAGGATCCTGCTCGGCCACGGTAAAGTCCACGCGATCCAGCATGCCAAGCAGCGGTCTCAACTGTTTGCCCACGACAAAGCGCCCGCGACGAAACTCCTCAACCAGCAACTGCAAGGCCCGCGACGATGCGGCCTGCGGATCTTCCAAGCCCTTGGTGGTCGCGCCCGTCGCCAGCAAGGTCATGATCTCATTGTCCGGCAGGGGCGGATTGGAAATCAAAACCATCTGCGGGTTCGAAGCCCGACCATAAACTTGGATGTTCACCCGATAGGGCCGCGGTTCCGAAAATCCGCGAATTTCCAACACCGGATCCAACCCGTTCTGAGGTGTGAACTTTGCTTTTCCCGACGGCACCGTAAGCGTACTGAACGGCAATGAGGCCTTGAAGTCGGTGACCTTTAGTTCGCCCTCTGGCAAGGGCCGCTCGAAGCCGCCGCGCACTCGCAGCGAACCATCGATCCTTCCCGCAGCGACATTGCCGCGAATCAGAAACGGCTTCTCGGTATGCAAACGCAGATCCATCGTCCAATCACGAAACGGCTCGACCATCGTGCCAACGGGTTTTTCCAATCGATCCAAACGAGGCAGCGTCGCAGTCGGCGGAACCAAAAACGGCGTGCCGATCGGCAAAATTTCGATGTCCCGATAAAACAACCCGTCGACCACACCCACCCTGCCCGACAAAACAGCCTTTTGCCACAAACCCGACAAGCGAAGCTCGGCATTCGCGCGAAGCATGAGCGATTCATCGCGCCGCAAGGGCATCTGACGCGCGACGAGATTCACATCCAGCACATCAGGATTAAAACCCTTGAGCGTCAGATATCCTCGGCCATCAAGAGTGCCGCCAACCGATGAAGCTTTGAACTGTTTGAGCTCGATGCGTTCCTTCGCAAGCTCGAGCGATGCGGCAATGCCGGAAACCGTTTCAAATTTTCGATTCTTCCAAACCATCTCACCACCCGCGAGTTCCAGTTTTCCATTCACCACCGGCTTGGCGAGCGATCCCGTGGCATCAAAGCCACCGGTCACCGCGCCGCGAAGGGACTTTACCGCAGGAAAATAACTGGCAAATCGTGCCATATCGACACGAGGAATTTCCAAGCGCGCCAAAAATTCCTCGTTGGCAAAACCACCCGGATTTTCAAGCCATGCATGAATCTGAAGCGGCATCGATGCATTCACTCGCAGCGCGGGAAATCCCGCCGTCATCGCACGCCCATCGATCACCAATCGTCGATCCCGACCCTTCGCCTCAATCACACACGCGAATGCCGGTGCCTTTGCTTGATCCTTCGGCCGCAAGCCATCGATCTCGAGCTTGCCATCCACGCGCGGATTCGACAACGGGCCATCAATGCGGATCGATACTTTACCCGCCGACTTTGCATCGATCCTCGAAAAACCCGTATGCCATTTCGACAGCAACGCGGCATCGAGTCGCGTGGATTCGAAACTCACGGCGATTTTTCTCTCATCCTTGCGCCACTCGTCGCGCGCCTTGTGCAACTCTTGCGGCATCGGAATCTTGGCCGAAGCACGCGCGATCTCACGCTTGCCGTCGAGCCACCTCACATCACTCGCGCTCAACACGCCGTTGGCAATCGCAAGCCGCGCCGAAACATTCTGATCTCCTGCTGCGACCCGCAGATCACGGGTCGAAAGCTTTTCCGGCCAATCGTAATCCACCACCCCACTCGCCACGATGTCCGCATCGCCCGTGTCCTTGACCCTCAAACTTCCGACATCAAGCACCCCTTGGTGCAAAGCTTCGGAAAAATTTCCCGAACCTTTCCACGAGCCGTCGACCACATATCGGTCGTTTCGGCCATCGATGAACAGGTTCAACACACGCGCCATGCGACTGCTCGAAAAACCCTCGAATTCAAGCCCCGCCTCATACTCAGGCACACGTCCTTGCAGGCTGAAATTTCCCTTCACGCCGTCAGCCGAGATTTCGCCCGACCACTGATCCGCCCCGTTCCAGTTTCCCAAAAATCTTAACGGCGATTCGGCCGCCGTGTCGTCGGGCAGATAGCGGAACTCATATTTCCATGATCGATCTGCCACGCGATCGATGCCGCTGAAATCGCATTCAACCCGCCCGCTCGGCATCGGCGCTTGACGATTTTTCGCAAATGGTCGCGCCAGTCCTTCGATCTGATCGATCACCAGCTCACCATGGATGCCGAAAATTTTCGGCAGCGCTTCATCACGCGACACTTTGGCATCGGCTTTGAGCGAGATCCCCGCACCCATGCCCTTGCCCGCCAACACCAGCTTCGCAACCTCATCCTCAAACACCACATCGACATCCACCTCATCGGTCTTCCACCCTGCCGCGCCCAAGCCATTCGCTGACCATTTCACATTCCCTGTCGTGCGCGAAAAATCCGGATAAAAACCAAACAGTTCGGCAGAGAACGATGAGATCTCACCACCCGCCGAGGGCTTCATGCCAAACAGCTCGAACCAATCTTCCAAAACAATTTTCCCCTCGGTCAGATCCATCCGCAGCAGCCAAAAATCCTCACTCGCCTCGATGCGAAAACCGGCGTCGGCCACCCGTAGTTCAGCCGACCCCGCCAGCCCGCCCCTGTCCGGCGTAAGCAGCGCCAGCCGCTCAATGCGAAGCCCTGGCATCGGCACGAATTGCTCCAGTTCCAGAGACTCGCTCGTCCACACGACTCTCGAATCACGAGCAGGCCAGCGCTTGCCCGAGCGATCAATCATCGCGCCGAGGCTAAGCTCGTAATTTTCCGAGTACGCATCATGACGCAATGAACTCGATTCGAGTTGAAAAAATTTCACCCCATCTCTTTCCGCCCTGACACGCAGGCCCTCGACCGCGATCTCCATCGGTTTGAGCGATCGCCGCGCATTGCGGATCGACTCGGCAATTTTTTCCAAATCAAGCGAGGACGATCCGCCTGATTTCAATCGACGCTTTTCATCAAAGCGCAGCAACAAATCCACCTCTTCCACCCTCAAGCCTGCAAACCGCCCAAAGAGCATTTCACGAAAATGAAATTTCGGCTGCAGCCGCGCGATCTTCAATTCGCCAATGCGCCCCTCGCCCGTCGCATGAAAATTTTTGATGACCAGTCCGCGCGTGATGCTTCCTTCGATTTCCATCTCGCCCACATAGCCGGCGCGATGCATGACCCACTTTCCAAGCATCGGCACCAACCATCGCGCACCCGGTCCGTCCAACCACAGCAAGCCCCCAAGCAAGGCAGGAATCGACAGGCCGAGCAGCCACGTCCGCCATCGGCGACGCACATTCGACCCACCAGCATTGTCATTCGTTTCCTCCAATTCGCCAGCAACTTCACCTCCCCACCCCACGAGGTCAATCGCACGATTGCCCCAAGCCTTGCCTTGCCTAGTCGGGCCGCTTCCGTTAGCGTCGCCGCCCCATGGATCCGATCACTTTCACCCCCCTCTACATGCAACGCGTCTGGGGCGGACGCGAACTCGAGCGCGTCTACGGCCGCGAGCTTCCCGATCAAAACTATCCCTACGGCGAGGCCTGGGAAATCGTCGACCGCGAGAAGGAGCAATCGATCGTCGAATCCGGTCCCTTTGCCGGCAAAAGTCTGCACGAACTTTGGACGCATCACCGCGAGGAAATTTTCGGAAGCGGATACTCGCAGCACCCGCGCTTTCCGATCCTCATCAAAATTCTCGATGCCCGCGACGATCTCTCGATTCAGGTGCACCCACCCGTCGCACTTGCCGCATCGCTGAATGGCGAGCCGAAAACGGAAATGTGGTTCATCGCCGATTGCAACAAAGGCGCGAAACTTTATGTCGGTCTCAAAAACGGCGTGACCCGCGAAGATTTTGAAACGGCCATCGCCGACGGCACGGTCGCCGACTGCGTGCATGCGGTAAGCCCCAAGCCCGGTGACTCGATCTTCATTGCCTCCGGCCGCCTCCACGCGATCGGCGCCGGATTTCTTATTCACGAAATCCAACAAAACTCCGACACCACCTACCGTGTCTTCGATTGGAATCGCTGCGGACTCGACGGCAAACCGCGCGAACTCCATGTCGCGGAGTCGCTTGCCAGCATCGACTTCAACGACTTCGAACCATCGATGGATCAGCCGCAGGGCGACACGCTCGCGGCCTGTGAGTACTTCAAAACCGACCGCAAAACCCTCAAGGCCGGCGAGTTGATCACCAACCCGAACGCGGAAAAATTTTCCATCATCTCGGTGGTCGACGGAGCACTGAATTCCGCCGACGGCCGTCACTTCGCCAAAGGACAGTTCGTACTCATCCCAAAAGGATCCAGCCCGCTCACCGCCAAAAAGGATTCGACGATTCTGCAAATCACACTTCCGGAGTAGGCCAACTCTTCATGTAGCTGAAGGCTCCGGGCGGGGACGCCCGGACCACGTGGCGCGGGCGTTCCCGCCGGCCTCCTTAAACATTCAGCTTTTACTCCACGCCCCTTCCGGCATCACCGCATGGGCCATCGTGAGCACCTCGGCGAAGGGCAGATCTGCGAGCATGCCAAAGGCATCGTGACGCCCGAGCCTCGCCCGTGTCGAAGCGGGACTGCTCATGCCGCAGAGAAACCTCGCCAACTGCCTCGGCGTACCCAGCGCCGCATGGTTTTCATCGACCACCGCACGCAATGCGGCCCATTCACGCTCATCGGGCACGCGCGCTGATGGGCGCTTGATCTTCACCGCAGGCACTCCGCGACAGCGATCGCAATGACCGCAGGGTTCGCTCATTTTTTCGCCGAAGTACGCAGCGAGATATGCCGTGAGACAATCCTTTCGAGAAGCAAGTCCCATCACCTGCGACAACCTTGCGAGGTCGGCGTTTTCCCTATCGGCAAACATCGTCGCGTAGCGCCTCGCCAAGGCCTTGAGGTCGCCGGGATCACTCTTCATCCGAAATGCCTGCCTCACACCCGAGACCGCAAGCTCGGCATCACCTGCCAATTCCAACTCCTGCAAGGCGGCTACGATTTTTTCACGGCTCACACCCATCTCCACGCTCAGCGCCGACGGCTCAAACGTCGTCCATGACCGCGCGACCTTTCCGCGTTCGATCAGATCCCCAAGAAACCGACTCTCGCCTTTTTGCCTGCCCGCCAGCACGCGCTTGAGATCCCGCAAAAACCTCAGCTTGTAAGTTTGATAATGACTGCCCGTCGCTTCGATGATGCCGTCGTTTTCCAAATACGCGATCACTGTCGCGATCACCGTGTTGCGGATGTCGCAAGTGGCGGCGAGATCATAAACCGAGATGTCGAAATCCGCTCCAAGCCCGAGAATGCGATGCACCAAATTTTCCAAAGCCCCAATGCCAGGGGTGTCGGAATAAATGAAATTCTCCAGCACCGTGAGATCGTCGGCACAGACAAAACATTCGCAGTGCGCCGGCATGCCGTCACGACCCGCACGACCGATCTCCTGCGCATGGTTTTCCAAACTCTTGGGCATGTTGTAATGGATCACCGCGCGGATGTCCGACTTGTCGATGCCCATGCCGAAAGCAATCGTCGCCACGATCACGCGCGTCTCGCCATTCATGAAGGCCGCCTGCGATGCGGCACGGAAATCATCGGGCAATCCCGCATGATAGGCCGATGCCGCCAGCCCCTGCGACTTGAGAAAGGTCGCCACTTCCTCGGCAGTTTCCTGTCTCGTGACATAGACCACAGCCGCGCCCTCGATCGATGACAAACGCTCAAGCAAAAGCGATTTCCTCTCCGCCGCCGTGCAAGGCGTGACACGCAAATCAAGATTCGGCCGATGAAACCCGAGCGCGACATGATCTTCCTTCGCGATGCGAAACGCGCGCCGAATGTCCGCCGCCACCTTTGGCGTCGCAGTCGCGGTCAAAGCCAACACGCGCGACACCTTCAACCTTCGACAAAACCGCGCGATCTTGAGGTAGTCCGGCCTAAAATTATGACCCCACTCGGAGATGCAGTGCGCCTCATCCACCGCGACCATCGCCACATTCCAGCGCCGCACCCTTTCGCGAAACCGCTCGTTGGCCAGCCTCTCGGGCGCGATGTACAAAATCCTGATCCGACCACCGTCCAGATCCCCGTACAAATTTCTCAAACCCTCGGCATCCATCGTCGAATCCAACCTCGCCGCCGCAATCCCCCGCCGCGTCAACGATTCGACCTGATCCTTCATCAAGGCAATCAATGGCGAAATGACCAAGGTCAGCCCCTCGAGCGCAAGCGCCGGCAACTGGTAGCACAAGGACTTGCCGCCACCGGTCGGAAAAACCGCCAGCACCGGCCGACCCGCCATCAGCGGCACGATGACCTCAGCCTGACCTCTCCGCAGCGACTCGTGGCCGAAATTTTCCCGCAGCAATGCTTTGATTTCGTCCATGAAGTCCAAGCCGCAAGCCTGCTTCATCAACTCCCGGGCATCAAGCCGCAACCTGGCGAAATCCCCTTGATATGGCCCGAATCCGAGGCAGAGTTTTCCTGCTTCTCGTTTCGCGCAGTGCCGAGGCAATCCGGGGGGAGAACTTCGGCCGCGTGAGCGAGGGGCATTTTTTATCTGCTTAGCCGTCCATTTCCCGCGACCAGATTTGGGGTAATTCTTGCACGATTTCGCGAGTCGCATCAGGCTCCCCTGCGATGCGTTTTGC
>CAYQRP010000033.1:8603-10206 GCA_964419815.1 uncultured Luteolibacter sp.
GTAATTCTTGCACGATTTCGCGAGTCGCATCAGGCTCCCCTGCGATGCGTTTTGCGGTACTTGGAAGTGGCAGTGGCGGCAACTCGGCGGTGGTTGAGTGCGGTGGCATGAGGCTGATGCTCGACGCGGGCCTCAGCGCGAAACAGCTGACGACGAGAATGCATTCACTCGGCATCGATTCCGCCAGCCTCGATGGCATTCTGATCACCCACGAACACGGCGATCACATCAAGGGGCTTGAGGTTTTTTTGAGAAAGCACGAGGTACCGGTTTACGCGACCGCACAAACCAAGAAATTTCTCTACGATGCGGGGATCAAATCCGGCACTTGGAAAATCTTCGAAGCGGGTGGCCAATTTCAAATCGGCGGCGCGACGGTCACCAGCTTCGCTGTCCAGCACGATGCTGTCGATCCGGTCGGATTCGTGATCGGCGACGGCCGCAAAAAAATCGGCATCGCCTCGGACATGGGCCATGTCACGCGCAGCGTCACCGAACACCTTCGCCAACTCGACGCGCTCTTCGTCGAGGCCAACTACGACAAAGGTCTGCTCGATGCCGACTCGCGCCGCCCATGGTCGACCAAGCAACGCATCAGCTCGCTGCACGGGCATTTGTCGAATGATCAGGTGGCCGATCTGCTCCGCGACATCGCCCACCCTCAGCTCAACCAGGTGGTCTTCGGTCACCTCAGCTCCGACTGCAACCGCAAGGACCTCGTCATTTCGCATCTTCGCAACTGCCTCGACACGCTCGGCCATTCGCACATCGGCCTCCACTGCGCCGAGCAAAACCAGCCGACGGATTGGTTTGCGCTCTGAGGAATTTGTGTTTGCCTGTTTGGGCATCCCATGACCCGCACCTTCACCACCATCTCCGCCCTCGTCGCATTCGCACTTGTTTCGTGCGACACGAATGGCAGAAAATCCACCGCCATGGATGTAAGCCAACACCAACCCACAGAACCCACCGGCAAAGTCATCAAAAGCGATGACGAATGGCGCGAACTCCTCAGCGCCGAACAATACCACATCCTGCGCGAAGCCGGCACCGAGCGACCCAACGGTCAGGCCTACAAGGAATTCAAAGCACAAGGAGCCGGCAGCTACCATTGCGCCGGCTGCAACGCCCTGCTTTTTTCATCCAAGGAAAAATTCGAATCCGGCTGCGGCTGGCCATCGTTCTACGATCCAGCCAAAGCGCAAAATGTCGAAACCCGCCCAGACACCAGCCTTGGCAGGGTGCGCGTCGAAGTCATCTGCTCCCGCTGCGAAGGACACCTCGGCCACGTCTTCGAAGGCGAAGGCTTCGACACCCCCACCGACAAACGCTACTGCATCAACGGCGGCGGACTACGATTCGTGCCAGATAAAGGGGAAAAGTGATTGGTGACTTGTGATTGGTGATTGGGAAGAAGCTGAAGAAGCCACTTCTTCAAAAGGGGAGCGCCGGCGTCCCGCCGGCCGTGTCCTGCATCCTGCAGGACACCTCACTCGGTAGGGCGATGCGGCCCCGCAGCGCCGACTCCTTCAAAGAAATGTTTAACCGCGAATGAACACGAATTGACGCGAATTGGGGAGAGTTAGAGGTTATTTGCTAAGGG
>CAYQRP010000034.1:0-10006 GCA_964419815.1 uncultured Luteolibacter sp.
TCCTCACCCGCGACCCGCGCATGAAGGAACGCAAAAAGTCCGGTCAACCCGGTGCCCGCAAGCGCTTCCAGTTCTCCAAGCGCTGATCCCCAGCGATCACATCAATCAACAAAAAACCGCAACCCGATGGGCTGCGGTTTTTTTGTTTCAATCTGCGAAACCCAACACTTTTTGGAGAATCATTGTGCAAGTTGGCTCACCGCCAATCTTGCAAACAAGCGACCATTTGTTGCGAGACTTGTCGGCAGATAGACCCTCACGAGATCAATCCCCGGCCCAGCGGCATCAGCCTCCTCAAGTTCCACCACACCTGGCAAACCGCTGCTGTCCAACCAATCGGAGGCAAGTTCGCGACTCACCTCGACACCCGCAACAATGCCCGTCTCACCCGCAACCTGCTGGGACCGGCGATAGCTGAAAAGCAGATAGGAGTCAGAGATTCCGTCGCCGTCGGGATCAGCCGTCACGTTTGCCACAGTCGGCGACAATTCCGCATCAAATCCGCCATCAGCGTTTCCTCCAAGATAGGAATTCAACAGATCGGACGCGGATGCATAGAAAGTCCGAGGGCCACTGACCGAGGTCGGCTCATCTTGCGGCAGCGATGGAGACGAGACATACGAAGGCGCACCGCTGTATACCAACTCGATCGAGGGATCGCTCGTTAAGCCGGCATAGTTCACCGCCGTAACGGCAAAGTAATAAGTCTTTCCCTGCTCAAGATTACTCACGGTGGCACGGGTGCTTGGACCGACATCCATCACTTGGCTGTACTGCCCTGATGCCGTTCCATAGCTCAATCGATATGCGGAAACATCAGTTTCCGGATTGGGGTTCCAGGCGAGGTTAAGATTGAAATAAAGCGGCGGCGTCTGATGAACCAATTCATCAGACAGATCGCTTTCCATGCCCGCATAGTTCACTGCGGCAACGGCAAAATAATAGGTTCGACCAGCTTCAAGATTGGTGACAAGCGCGCGTGTTTCGCGCCCCACATCCCTGACTTGGGTGTACTGGCCGGGACTAGTCCCGTAGCTCAAGCGATAATTCGCAATGTCGGTTTCAGGATTGGCATTCCAAGACAAGCCAAGATCCGCGGCTCCGGCAATTCCGCAAAGGGCGAATCCCGCAAGCGCCGACATGACGGCAAGCGCGGAACCCTTGGGTAAAAGGCGTGTTTGGGTGATGGATTCAACCTGAGAATCGGTCTCGCGACCGAGAGCTTTTTGGGGTGAGAGGTGATGGGTAAGCATGATTTGATGCCCCTACCGATCGTTCGCAAAATCACCTAGGCAACGTAAGTGATTCCACCAATCACTGCAAATAATTCACCCTCGCGTGCCGTAGACCACAACAGGACACCCTCGGCTCGCGCTATCGCGTGGATTGCGAGATACCACTCAAAACGGATGGTAGATCCTACCCATCCGCCCCATGCGAGACACATCACACATTGCAGAGAAAACCCGCGAGGCCGCCACCACTGAACACAAAAAGGCAACGAGCACGCTTCTGCTGATCGATGGGGATGCCAACAGCGCCGCTCGAATCGGCGAAATGTTTGAGAACCACGATGTTGCCTGCGTCACATGCACAAGCCTCGCCGACGCCACCACCGTGCTCCAACAAGAACAACCGCTGGATGCCGCATTGGTCGACCTCAACCTGCCCAACGGCGACGGAATCGAAGTCATCCGCATCGCCAGAAAAACACGACCCGATCTGCCGTGCATGGTGTTGAGCGCAAAAAGCGACACCGCTTCGGTCGTCCTTGCCATGAAAGCCGGAGCGGTCGACTACCTCACAAAACCCTGCCGCCCATCGACATTGCTGTCTGCAGTATCCAGGGCGATCGCCGATCAACGACACAAGACACACGCGACTCAGGCCACCGCTCCATCCCGAAGCCGCTGGCAGTCACCCGCCATGCGACAGGCAATGAGCGATGCCCGCGACGCCGCCAAAACACACTCACCGGTCATGCTCGTCGGACCACCGGGCAGCGGGAAAAAATCCATTGCCCAATGGATTCATCGCAAAAGCGCGCGGGCAAACCAGTGTTTCATCAGCATCGACGCATCCCACATTCCGCAAACTCGCGTCGAACAGGAACTTTTTGGCAAGTCTTTGAGCAATCAAAACGGAACAACCCACACTCACGCGACCCCAAAAATAAGGGCATGCATGGGCGGAACGCTCTACATCGAAAACCTTCAATGCCTTTCAACCAAAGCTCAGGCGGAATTGCTGGAGTGGATCAAACAAAACCAATCAAGCCCCCCCGAGAAATCTTGTCGCCTCATCACCTCGGTCGCGGCCGAAACCGACAGGCTTCAACCAAACGCGCGGATTGGCCAGTTAAGGCCCGATCTCTGGTACGCCGCCTCGGTCTACCGCGTCAATGTTCCTGGGCTGGCCCAGAGGTCTCAGGACATTCCACGACTTTCAGAAAACATCGTTTCGCACATTTGCTCCATCCGCCATATCCGCGTGCCCGGCATCACGCGCAAAGCGATGGAACTGCTTTGCGATTACTCGTGGCCCGGCAACATCGGTGAACTTCACAGCGTGCTCGAACATGCCGTCACTCACACAGACGATCGACTGATCGGCCCTAGCGACCTTGGCCATCTCAACAGATTGGATGCCGCAAAAATTTCCGATGCGAATGATACCGAAAGCGGTGCCATCAGCATCGAAGCCCTCACCAAAACAAGCCTCATCAACGCGCTCGAAGCATGCCATGGCAACCGCCGCCGCGCCGCCAAAAGACTACAGGTCAGCCTCCGAACGATTTACAACATGATCAATCGCTATGGCCTGCCCAAGAAACAACTGCGAACCAAAACCCCTTCCGACAGCACCACACCTGGGAATGTCTCGTGAAATTTTTCAGCCACTTCAAGCCTCGGCAAGCCAGTCGCCACTAACAATCCGGCTCGTCTCGTCAACATTTCCGATCCACTCCCAGATCCAGGCTTCAACCGCGGATCCAGCCCCTTCGCCGACATCGACCGCAATTTTCACCCTGCGGTAACCGCTCCCTTCAAATTCATCGAGGGCTGCCAAGATATCGGCATCCACCATGAAAATTTCCCCCGTCACCAGACCCGCACTTTCATCCGCCACAAAGCCCGGATACCAATCAATGCGATAGAGCCTTCCGCGCACCATCCCTGTCGCCACAAATCGCGCACGTGCCATGCGAAAATCATTCGACCCGCCGCGCCGCAGGGTGCCGTACACAAAAACTTTTTCGCCGCGTTCCTCGCTCACTTCTCGTTCGGATGAGTGGCAACTTCGCTGTCGAGCATCCGGCGCAAGTCATCCATGCCCTCACCGCCTTCGGCGGAAATCGGGATGATCTCGACCTTCGGAAAGCGCTGACGAAAATTCGCCAGATGTTCTGCCGCTCCTTCGAGGTCCATCTTGTTGGCCACGACCTTCCACGGAAAACGCGCCAACTCCTCGTCGTACTCGCGAATCTCGCGGCGCAAAATTTCCAAATCCGAAACCGGATCGCGCGCCTCACTGCCGGCCATATCGACAACGAAGAGCAGCATCCGGCAACGTGTGATGTGACGCAAAAACTCATGACCCAGCCCGCGGTTTTCGTGAGCCCCTTCGATCAGCCCCGGAATGTCGGCAATCGTGCAGCGACGATAGCCAGGAAACTCGAGCACACCCACCACCGGTTGCAGCGTGGTGAAAGGATACGAAGCCACCTTTGGCTTCGCCGCAGAAAGTTTGCCGAGCAGGGTCGACTTGCCCGCATTTGGAAATCCTACCAGACCGACATCGGCAATGCGCCGCAATTCGAGATAAAAAACTCCTAGCTCGCCCGGCGTGCCGAGCGTGCATTCGACCGGCGCACGGTTCGTCGGCGTGCGGAAATGCCAGTTGCCCTTGCCCGGCTCACCACCTTTGCACAGCACAAATTCCTGACCATTCTCAGTGAGATCCGCGATTGGTTCCAGGTCGATGCCTTCATCGCCGCGCTCCATTTCCACCGCCTCTTGAACAGTCGCGGCATTCGCGCGATACACCACCGTGCCCGGCGGCACCCGACCGATCACGACCTTGCCGCTCTTGCCGGTCTTGCGCGTGCCACCACCATTCTTGCCATTTTCCGCGATCAGTTTGGGATCGAAATGATACTGACGAAGATTGTCCGTCGAGGGGTCGACCACCAAAACGACATTGCCACCCGCACCACCATCACCGCCATCGGGTCCGCCACGCGGCACAAATTTTTCCCGACGCCAGGAAACAACCCCGTCACCGCCATCGCCTGCCTTGGCGAAGATCCGAATATGATCAATGAACATGCCGCACCATCACCTCCCGCCTGCCCGCGGTCAACGGCAATGCATCGCGACTCTTGCATCCGCCCACCCATCGGGCTAAAGCTCCCCGCCAACCTCCACACTTCCCATGCTGCTTCCCTTTTACAAAATGAACGGTGCCGGCAACGATTTCATCGTCATCGACAACCGCGACCTTTCAATCGACCTCGACGCCCAAACGATCGAAGCCCTCTGCGACCGCCACCGCGGCATCGGTGCCGACGGACTGCTTGCGGTCGAACCCGCCCAGCATGGCGCGGATTACCGCTTCCGCTACTACAACGCCGATGGCGGCGAAGCCGAAATGTGCGGCAACGGCGCCCGTTGCTTCGGACGCTTCACCGCCCACCTCGGTGACGGCGTCGCGGAGCGTGTCACTTTTGAAACCATCGCCGGCACACTCGCTGCCGACATGGTTGGCGAAAATGTTCGCATCGCAATGTCTGAGCCGACCGACCTGAAACTCAACACACCCACCAAGGTCACCGGACTCAACAGCACAATCCATTTCATCAATACCGGCGTGCCCCATGCGGTGAGCTACCTGCCCGACACCGACGCGCTCGATGCACTCGATGTCTTCAGCATCGGTCGCGCGATCCGCCGCCATGAGGATTTCGCACCTGCTGGAACCAACGCCAACTTCGCCACCGTGCTGAGCCCTGGACACATCCGCATCCGCACCTACGAACGCGGCGTCGAGGATGAGACCCTCGCCTGCGGCACCGGCATGGTCGCCTGCGCCCTCATCCACCACCTGCTCACCGACGCGCCCTCACCGATCAAGGTCGATGTCGCAGGCGGCGACACCCTCGAAATCGGCTTCGAAAAATCCGGCGCGCAAAGTTTCTCAAACGTCACGCTCACCGGACCCGCCGACTTTGTTTTCGAGGGCAAAATCGAAATTTGATACCGATCCCGCCGAGCAAGCCGACAATTTGTTTCAGGAATCCTAAATATCGAAAAACACAACTTGTGGTGTTATTTTTTAAATAAAACACCACATATTGAGTTGTTGCGACCGATTGATTTGCGATTCCGGCATGGAGCCAGTAGATTCTGGAATACCCGATCCCCATCGGTTGATTCCCAACTCCTGTCCCATGTATCTCAAAACTCTCGAAATCCAGGGCTTCAAGTCCTTTGCCGATAAGACCGTGTTCGAATTCGCCGAAGGCGTCACGGGCATCGTCGGCCCCAACGGCTGCGGCAAGTCGAACGTGGTCGATGCCATCCGCTGGGTGCTCGGCGAAACCTCCGCCAAGGCCTTGCGCGGTGGCGAAATGGCGGATGTCATTTTCAACGGCACCGAAAAACGCAAGCCGCTCGGCATGGCAGAGGTCACGCTCACGATGGCCGATTGCGAACAGGCACTGAAGGTCGATTACAACGAAGTCTCGATCACCCGTCGCGTCTTTCGGGACGGCAAGTCGGAGTACCGCATCAACAACACGCTGTGCCGCCTCAAGGACATCCACGACATGCTCATGGATACCGGCATCGGCCGCACCGCCTATTCGATCATGGCCCAGGGCCAGATCGACCAAATCCTTTCATCAAAACCGGAGGAACGCCGCGCGGTGTTCGAGGAGGCCGCCGGCATCACAAAATTTAAGCGCGAGAAAAAAGAAGCGCTGCGCAAACTGGAATACACCGAGGCCAACCTGCTGCGCGTTTCGGACGTGCTAGCGGAACAAGAGCGCCGCATGAACTCGCTCAAGCGCCAGGTCGCCAAAGCCCGCCGCTATCAAGCACTCGCCGCCGACACCCGCGTGCTCGATACCCACCTCGGTCATCGGAAATTCATCGAACTCACCGCCGAACGCGATGAGCTGCTGACCTCGATCCGCGGCCTCGAAGTCCGCGATACGGAGCTGTCGATGCAACTTCCCGCAAAGGAAGAAGCGGTCAACGAAGCCCGCGCCGCCGCCCGTGTTTTTGAAGGAGAATTGGCCGAAATCCGCCAACGCCTCAACGAACACCGCAACGCGCTCAACAGTGCCGAAGGACGCATCGCTTTCAACGAGGAGCGCAAACACGAACTCGAATCCCGAATCCGCCAAAACCGCGAGGACATCCAATCGACCCGCGACAAACTCGCCCAACAGGAATTCGATTTCATCGCCGCCAACGAATCGCTCGACCAACTCAACCGCCACATCGCCGAAAAGGAATTGCGTCTCGCCGAAATGGAAGAACGCACCCGCGGCGCACGCGCCGAACGCGAAGCACTCGAAAACTCCCTGCGCAACTCGCGTGCCGAGGCAAACCGCACGCAAGCACTCATCGCTGCCGCACAGGCAAAAATCGAAGCCTCCCTCGCCCAGCTCGAAGGCAACCGCGATCGCGCCCGCCAACTCACCGACGAGGAACAACGCCTCAACCTCGAAGCGGAAGAAGCACGCGCCGAGCAATCACGCATCCAATCCGAAGTCGAAACCTCGGCCGCACAAATTGCAGAGCTCGAAGAAGCCTTTCAAAGCGCCGAGCGATCCTACCAGCACACCCGCGGCGACCTCGATGCCGCACGCACCGCCGCCGTCGAGTCCAACCGCGCGCTCGCCCAACGCTCGGCCCGCTTTGAAGCCGTGCGCCAACTGGTGGAAAGCGGCGAAGGTTTTGAAAAAGGAACCCGCAATGTCCTCGACGGACTCGACGAACCCGACCATTTCAAACCGGCCATTCACGGGGTGCTGGCCTCGTTCATCGAAGCCCAGAACGATTGCGCCCGTGCGATCGAATCCGCTCTCGGCAACCACCTCCAAGCGGTGCTGGTACAGGATCAAGCCGTGGCCGAAGCGCTCATCGAACGCCTCACGGCCAAGCAACTCGGTGTTGCGGCGATCATCCCCGAAACCTTTGTCACCCACGCCAAAGGCACCCAAATGGAGGCACTCCCTGAAGGCGCCACCGCATGGGCCCTCGACCGCGTGAAATCCGACAAACGCATCTCCGGCATCATCGAGCGCCTGCTCGAGCGTGTCCTGATCGTACCAAACCTCGCCACCGCCCTGCGCCTGCGCCCCAACCATCCGGGCATTACCTTTGTCACACTCGCCGGTGTGATTCTTGGTGGCGAAGGCACCCTGCGCGGAGGTTCAAGCGCCGAAGGCTCGACTTCTGTGCTCGAACTCCGCAACGAAGTCCGCTCACTCGAAAACGAAGTCGCCACACTCGCCCAAGCCGATGAGGCCGCACGCCGCCGCGTCACCGATACCGAGGCAAACCTCGAACAGCTCCGCGAGGAAGTGGAGGTCGCACGCGAACGCCTGCAACGCCAAAAAGTCGAGCTCTCCACCCTCCAAGGCCAACTTTCCCTCGCCACAAGAGAAGTCGAAAACCTCGATACGAAATTGGAAAATGTTCGCTGGGAACGAGGCGAACTCGACAACCGCGAACGCGCAGCCGCCGAAAGCCGCGTCCAACTTGAAACGGAACTCCATCAGTCGCGCGAACGCCTCGAGGGACTCGAAACCGATGCGCGCCGCCTCCAGTCGGAAGCGGACTCGTTCGTCCAACGCGAAAACGAACTCAACAACGACCTCAACAACCTCCGCACCGAACTCGCCGTCGAACGCCGTGCGAAACAGGCCGCCGAGGAACAACAACGGCCGATGGAAAATCGCCTCTCGGAACTTCGCGAGGCATCGATTCGCCGCGAAGCGGAAATCGAATCGTTTGCCCAACGCATCGACGACGCCAGCGCCGAGAACAGCCGACTCGCCGAAGAATGCGAAACCCACCGACTCGAAGCCGATGACCTCGAAAAGGAAATCGAATCGCGCTCAAGCGGACGCGCCGCATTGCTCGAATCGATCGAAGGTGCCGAGACCGAACTCGCCTCGCTGCGCCGCGATCTCGCACGCATCAACGAACAAAAAGGCCGTGAGGAAATCGCCGCCACCAAGCTCGACCTGCGACTCGAAAACCTCAGCAACTCGATCGCGGAGCGCTATCAGGTCGATCTCAGCACCTTCGAACCCGATGCCCACGCGCTGCTTGCCAGCGTGGCTTCGCAAAAGGCGCTCCAAGCCCGCGGCGGCAAACAAACAGTCGTCACCGCCGATGAGGATGACTCGTTTACTGCGGAATCCTCCGACAGCGAAGCCGAGGACGACATGCCCACCATCGTGGTCGACGCGACCGGTTCCGATGACGCGGAAATCCCCGGCGAAATGACCGGCGAACCCGATTGGGAATTCATCGAATCCATCGTCACCGACATCAAGCGCCGACTCGACGCCATGGGCCCCGTGAACCTCGACGCGATCGAGGAATTTGAAGAACTTGAAGAACGCTACACGTTCCTCCGCAAGCAGCACGACGACCTGGTTTCGTCAAAAACCGAATTGCTCGAGGTCATCGAACGCATCAACACGGAAACCCAACGCCTCTTCGCCGAAACCTTCGCCCAAGTGCGCGTCAATTTCCAAGCGATGTTCAAAGAACTCTTCGGCGAAAAAGGTCAGGCCGACCTCACGCTGATCGACGAGTCGGATCCACTCGAGTCCGGCATCGAGGTCATCGCCAAGCCTCCCGGCAAGAAACTTCAATCGATCACGCTGCTATCCGGTGGCGAACGTTCGATGACCGCCGTCGCGTTGCTGTTCTCGATCTACATGATCAAGCCCAGCCCCTTCTGCGTCCTCGACGAGCTCGATGCCCCGCTCGACGAATCGAACATCAACCGCTTCGTCAAAGTGCTCGACCGCTTCATCGACCGCTCGCAATTCATCATCGTCACGCACTCGAAACGCACGATGGCCCGCGCCGATGTGATGTACGGCGTGACGATGGAAGAATTCGGAGTTTCCAAACCGGTCGGCATGCGCCTCACCAGCGACGATGGTCAAAAATCATCCGGCGAAGCGAAAACTGCCGCTCAAAAAGCCGCACTGCGACTCGATGCCTAAAACATAGGGCAAACAAAAATTCTCCCGACAGGAGAGGGGTAAGGGGGTGAAACCACGGCTCGAGGGATCCGGGTTTCACCCCCAATTATCATGGGTCACAACACTGCATCTGTGACGACTGAACAAACCAAGCCGCCTTGCTAAGGCGAAATAATGAGTCAAAGAAAAACCCGCATCATACCAGCTGCTCGCGCGCCACGGCAGCTGTGAAGTCGCGATTAAGACGGGCGATGTGCTCGACGCTGATTTCCTTCGGACAGGCCGCTTCACACTCGTATTGGTTGGTGCAGTTGCCGAATCCTTCAGCATCCATTTGACGCACCATCGCCAGCACCCGCTTGTCGCGCTCGGGTTGACCCTGCGGCAGATGTCCGAGGTGAGAAACCTTGGCACCCACAAAAAGCATTGCGGAAGCATTTTTGCACGATGCCACACAGGCACCACAGCCGATGCAGGCAGCCGCGTCAAAGGCCGCATCGGCATCGGGTTTGGGAATCAAAGTCGCATTCGCATCCACGGCCGCGCCAGTTCGCACATCGACATAGCCCCCCGCGGCGATGATGCGGTCAAAAGCACTGCGATCGACCATCAAATCACGCAAGACCGGAAATGGATTGGCGCGAAACGGTTCAATCCAAATCGTGTCACCATCGGAAAATTTCCGCATGTGAAGCTGGCAGGTGGTCACCCCACGCTCCTTGCCGTGAGGAATGCCGTTGATCGTAAGCGAGCACGATCCGCAAATGC
>CAYQRP010000035.1:0-9912 GCA_964419815.1 uncultured Luteolibacter sp.
ACTCACGCTCGAATACATCCTCATCGAGAACATCAACGACTCACTCGAGCAAGCCGCCGTCCTCGCCCGTGTCGCGCGCCGCCTCCACGCGAAGGTGAACCTCATTCCCTACAACACGGTCGACGGACTCGAGTGGAAACGACCCGCCGACAAGCAATGCCGCGCGTTTCGCGACATCCTCAAAAACGCCGGTGTTCAAGCCACCCTGCGCCTCGAAAAAGGCCACGACATCGACGCGGCCTGCGGTCAACTGCGACTCAAACAGGAAACTGCCGAGGGCATCATTCGCTAATAAACGAGCCCTGCGTTTCGAAACTCAACCCTTCCGCTCGTTCGCTGGAAATCGACCCTTGCCCGGCGCGCTCATCCACGCCCAAGCCGATCTCACCATTTCGCGCACATCCTTGCGCGATGCCACCCAGCCAAGCAACTCCTTGGCCAAAGACGGATCAGCCACCAGCGAATCCGGATCACCCTCGCGACGCGGACCGTACTTCACCGGCACTTGTTTTCCGGTGACCTCTTCAACGGCCGAAATGATTTCCTTCACGGAAACACCCACGCCGGTTCCAAGGTTGCAGCGCACGGAAGCACCACCGCCCGCCAAGTGATCCAAGGCCCGTGCATGCGCATCGGCCAAGTCCTCGACATGAATGTAATCGCGGATGCAGGTGCCATCGGGCGTGTTGTAATCGGTGCCAAAAACTTCGATGTGATCAATCTCACCCGTCACCGCCATCATCACCCGTGGAATCAAATGGGTCTCGGGATTGTGATCCTCGCCAATAAGACCATCGGGCGAACATCCACTCGCATTGAAATAACGCAGACACGCGCTACGCAAACCCCAGGCACGATCGCAGTCGGCGAGGATCCACTCGACCATCAGCTTGCTGCGGCCGTAGGGGTTGATCGGATTTTGCACGTTGCTCTCCGTGATCGGCAATTTATCCGGCACGCCGTAAGTCGCGCAGGTCGATGAAAAGACAAACACCTTACAGCCAAACTCCTGCATCACCTGAAGCAGCTTCACCGGCTCAGCGGTGTTGTTTTGATAGTACTTCAGCGGATCGGTCACCGACTCGCCGACATAAGCAAATGCCGCAAAGTGCACCACCGCACCAAAACGATGCTTGGCGAAAAGCCCGCGCACCAAATCCTGATCACCGACATCTCCGATAACCAACTCGACTCCATCATCAACGATGGCCTTTTCGTGACCGAAAACCAAGTTGTCCAGCACCACGACCCGCCGCCCTTGGCCGGCCAGAAGCCTGACGGTGTGGGAACCGATGTAACCGGCTCCACCGGTCACGAGAATGGGCGCAGATGAATCACTCATGGTTGCGCAGGAAAGCACCGATTCCCCGCCCCTGTCAATCACCCCATCCCCTGACCATGACCCGAAGATTCCCAAAATATTTCTCGAATGAATCACGGGATCGTGTAGTCTCATCACCATGATCAAAAACAGCCGTTTTTGTGGATTCACCGCGGTTTTGCTCGCCTCCACCGCACTCAGCTCCTGCTACTACGACCCCTACTTCACTTCGGTGGGTGCAACCTACGGCGGAAGCTACAGCTCAAGCTCCAGCCACTATGGCGGAGGAAGCGGATACTCCAGTTCGGTCTTCATCAGCACTGGTAATGCCGAGTGGGGTTATGACCCCTACACCTACAGCTATTACAACTATCGCCGCCGCTGCTACTACGATCCCTACCTGAACGGATTCTACCCCGTCGGCTATCGTCCGCCGGTCTTTGCAGGCTGCGTGCATCCCCACGGCTGGCGTCCGGGCATGAGCTACTGTCCGCCGCCTCGCAGGGTCAGCAACATCACGATTGTAAATTATCGCAACCGCGAATCCGCCTACCGCAGCGCGGGATACATCCAACACAATCACCGCGAGCAATACGCCACCCAGCAATCACGGCCGCAGACCAAGCCGTCATTTTTTCAACGCCCCGAACAGCAAGTCCGCCCACAACAAAATTACACGCGGCCCTCACCCGGATTTCAGCAACAGCAACAAACCCGTCCGTCGCGTGAACCATCACGCGATCGCGAACAACCTCAGACCCGTCCATCGGGATTCAACACGCTGATCAATACCGCGCCTCAACCCCAAGCTCAGACCCGACCAAGCTTTGGCTCCACACGCCCGTCATTCGACAGAGGTCAGCAAACGCAAACTGCAAGACCGAGCTTCGGCGGCGATCGCATGAGCAGCCGCGACCGCATGGCGGAAGCCGTGCGCAAAACCAACCACCCTCGCACCGAACGCGTGGAACGCAAACCACGCGGCGAACAGGAAGCCGAGCAGACTCAGCCTTAGAGCGATTCCGATTTTCTGCGTCGATCCTCAAAAAGCACGGTTTCGCGGTACCCTGCCGCTTTGGCCATCGCCACCGCTTTTTGAAAATCGCGACCCACTTCATTTGGCGCGTGGGCGTCGGATGAAATCACCAAAGGCACCCCTGCCGAGCAGGCGAGTTCGAGAAATCCTGCGGCGGGGTATGCCTCCGCACACGGCTTGTGCCAACCTGCGGTGTTGAGCTCGATCACGCATCCCGCCGCCGCGATCGCATCGATCGTCGGTTCGTAAAAGCGCGATAAATCGCCGCTTGGCACATGGGCGAATTTTTTCACCAAATCCGGATGCGCCAAAATGTCAAACAAACCGCTTGAGGCCATCCGCGCATAGGTCTGCCAGTACTGCGCCCAAACCATTTCGACATCGCTCTCAGCCCAACGACCGAGCCACTTGGGGTTGTCGAAATCCCAAGTGCCAAGGTAATGCACCGAGCCGATCAGATAATCCCAACGACACTCGCGCTCAAGCTCACCAATCCACTCGTCGCAACCTTCGAGCCAATCGCATTCCAAGCCAATGCGAACTGGCAACTTTCCCGCCGCCCGCGCGCGCGCGCGATCAACCCATGCGAAGTATTCCGGCAACTCGTCGCGACGCATCCGCCAGTCGTCAAACGGCTCGGGCACCTGCGGCGCGTGATCGGATATCCCATACTCGCTCAACCCCGCCGCGATGGCCACCTCGACGTACTCTTCGGGCGATCCTGTCGCGTGACGGCACATCGGAGTGTGCGTATGATAATCGGCTGGCATGCGATTGGGAATGAATCCGGTTGAATGATCCGCCCAAGCCATACTAGACTTCGGCCACGGTGCAAGCACCGGCGCATTTCATGAGCTCATCTTCCGACAAGACGCAAGCCGCCAACCCGGTGATCAACCGCCTGCTCACACAATTGCGCAACCACCCCAAGCGCGTGGTTTTCACCGAGGGCGAGGACCTTCGCGTCCTGCGCGCCGCCGCCCGCCTCGTCCGCGAGGAAGTGGTCGCGCCGATCCTGCTCGGAAACCGCGAACGCATCCGTGCCCTCGCCGCAGAACACGGCGTGCCGCTCACCTTCATCCACATCATCGATCCGCCGCACGCGACCGACTACAAACTCTTCTGCCAGCGGGTCGAAAACATGGCCCGCTACCGCAGCAACAGCATCGGTCAGGCGGAGGAACTCGTCGCCAAGCCCCACTACTTCGGCGCGCTCATGGTCCAGTACGGTCAAGCCGATGCGATCGTGGGCGGAAATCAGGCCCTGCCCGCCGCCTACTTCCGCGCCCTGCTTCACACGATCAAGCCACTGCCCCACGTGCCGAAAATTTTCGGCGTCTCGATCCTCACCGGCAGCCACCTCCACAACCTTGGAGAATCGGGCATCGTCTTCATGGCCGACAGCGCGCTCAACCCGACTCCCGATGTCGCCGAATTATCCGCCTTCGCCATCGAAACCGGCAAGCTTGCCCACCACTTCCTCGGCCGTAAAACCCGCGTCGCGATGCTCAGCCACTCGACCAAAGGCAGCGCCTCGACCGCCGATGCGAAACGCATGGCCGCAGCTGCTTCACTTGCCCAAGCCGAAGCCCACCGCCAGTTTCTTGAAATCGACATCGAAGGCGAGCTCCAGGCCGATGTCGCGGTCGACCCCGCCGCGGCGGAAATCAAAATCCCCGCTGCCGAATCCCGCCGTAGTGCCGATGTGTTGATTTTCCCCAACCTCGATGCCGCACACATTTCCCTGAAACTCCTGCAGCATGTCGCCGGCGCACGAAGCTACGGCCAACTCATCCTCGGTCTCGCGCGCCCCGCCGCCCAAGTCCCCCGCACCGTCGACGAAGAAACAATCTTCGGCACCGCCGCCGCCGTCGCCGTTGAGGCCATCAAGTACCATCAGCTCTACCCCAAGGGAGGGATTTGAGCAGAAGATCGCGGATGGTGGATCGTGGATTGGAGATTGAAGAAGCCACTTCTTCTTTCTGCTTTTACCCCTCGCCCTGTTCGGCGGCGAGAAACGACTTCCGACACAGCTCGGCATACTTGCCGCCTCTGGCGAGCAACGTCTCATGCGTGCCCTGCTCAATAACCTCTCCCGCTTCGAGCACGTAAATGTGATCGGCATTGCGAATGGTCGACAAGCGGTGAGCGATCACAAAGGCCGTACGATTCGCCATGAGATGATCAAGCGCGTCCTGGATCAACCGCTCAGTCTCGGAATCGACCGATGCGGTGGCTTCGTCGAGCAAAAGAATCGGCGCATCTTTCAACAAAGCCCGCGCGATCGACAATCGCTGCTTCTCACCACCCGAAAGTTTCACCCCACGCTCGCCGACATGAGTGTCAAGCTGCTGTGGCAAGGCACTCACAAAACCCTCGGCGTGCGCTGCCCCCAGGGCTTTCCACATTTCCTGGTCCGTCGCGTCGCGCTTGGCCAACAATAGATTCTCTCTCACCGTGCCATTGAACAAAAACGGCTCCTGCGTCACATACGCCATGCGCCCGCGCAGAGATGCCTTGGACAACTCGCCGATCGACACGCCATCGATGGTGATGCGACCTGAGTCGATTTCATAAAACCGCGCCAGCAATGAAAGCACCGTCGACTTGCCCGCGCCGGTCGATCCCACCAACGCAATCGTGCGCCCGGGCTGAGCCTCAAGCGTCACGCCGCGTAGGGTTGGCTGATCCTGATACGAAAAGGAAACCCCTTCGAAACGCACATGGCCATTGATCTTTGCCGGCAACTCCGCTCCGCCCGCCGCATGCGGTTCGTCTTCGGAATCGAGAATTTCAAACACACGGTCGGCCGCCGCACGCCCCGATAGCAGCATTTGGTTGAGCGAGTTGAGCCGATCGATCGGCTCGTAAAACAACGCGAGAAAGAGCAGGAATTTGGTGAAGTCACCATTGGTCAGCTCGCCTCTCATCACCGCCGCGCCACCGAAGCCCAGCACCAGCACATATCCCGTCATTCTCAAAAACGACATGCCAGGCGAATAGAGCGCCCACCATTTCATCATTCGCAAGGTGGTCACGCGAAGTTGGTCGGAAAAATCGTTGAACCGATCATGCTCCGCGCCCTCGGCGGCGTAGGCTTTGATCTGTCGCACCCCCGAAATGTTGTCGTGCAGCAGAGCATTGAGGTCCGATGCCGCATCACGCTGATTGCGATAACGATCCCTTCCCTTCGTCGAATAAATCCACGCACCGACCGCCAGCAGTGGCACAGGCAAGGTGGCCCAAGTCGCAACCATCGGATTGAGAATAAAAAGAAAAACGCCAATGCCCAACACCTGCAAGGCTGCGACCAAACCCTGCTCGATGCCGTCGATCAGCACGCGCTCCATGTTGGTCACGTCCTCGACGACGCGCGTCATGATGTCGCCCGTGCGCTTTCCATCGAACCAAGCAAGCGGCAGTTTCTGGATCTTGCCGTAAAGGTCCGAGCGAATGTCGAAAATCACTTTTTGCTCAAAAGTGTTGTTCACGAAAATTCGCAAGGAGTTCAGTCCGTCCTTGAGCAAAAATCCCGCCAGGGCCACCAGTGTCCAAAACAAAAATTCATGATGCCGCGAAGGATCGGGGATCACCTTGTCGATCACATGACCCGTGGCATTCGGGAACACAAACACCGCGAGGGTCATGCCCACCGCGCAGAAGAGCTGCACCATCGCCATGCCCGGATAGCGTCGAAGGTAGGAGAAAACCCGCAGGATCGATTTCATGCCACGCGAGCGATGCCTTTCTGTCGGCCATTTGTAAAGCACCGCGACTTGGAGCCTTGCCGACGGGTCCGATACGGGGAAAACTTTCCGCACGATGAACGACGATGTGGTTTCACTCCTGCAGGCATTGATCCGCATTCCCTCGGTCAATCCGGACAACTCGCCCGGCACCCACGAAACGGGCGAGGCGGCCATCGCCAATTTCCTGCGCGATTGGCTCGAGGCGATCGGTGCCACGGCATGTCTTGAGGAAATCCTGCCTGGCCGACCAAACCTCATCGCCCGCTTCGCACCACTCGATGGCCGACCGCGGATTTTGTTCGGCCCGCACCTCGACACGGTCGGCGTCGCCCACATGACAATCGATCCCTTTGGCGGCGAAATCCGCGACGGGAAAATCTGGGGTCGTGGCGCATCCGACACCAAGGGCCCGATGGCCGCCATGCTCATTGCGCTTCAACGCAACCGCGATCTGCTTGCCTCGCTGCCAATCGCCATCGATTTCGTCGCCTTCATGGGCGAAGAGTCAGGCCAGTGGGGCTCAAAACATTTCGTGAAACATCACGGCACCGATTATCAATTCGCGTTGGTCGGCGAACCGACCTCGATGGAAATCGTGCACCTCACGAAAGGTTCGCTCTGGGCCACCCTCCGAGCCACCGGCATCGCCGCCCACAGTTCCCAACCCGAACGCGGCGACAACGCGATCATGAAACTCGCCAGCGCGATGCTCGAACTCCAAAGCGAAGTCAGCAACTCGCTCGCCGACTTCAGCCACCCGCAACTCGGGCAGTCGACGCTGAACATCGGCCTGATCCGAGGCGGCTCTCGCCCCAACATCGTGCCCGACCTTGCCGAGGCGGAACTCGACATGCGCATCACGCCCTCACTCGCCCGCTCGGGCGGCGGACTCCAACTCCTGCGCGAATGCATCGCACGGCTGCATGTGCCGCTCGAGTTGCTCAACCCGCATGAAAATCCACCGATGGAAACAAGCCCCGATCATCCGATGATCCAGCGCCTACTCAACACTTCACACGGGAGCAAACTCGCTTGCGCCCCGTGGTTTTCCGATGCCGCGCACCTCTCGCACGGCGGCATTCCGAGCATCTGCATCGGGCCCGGCTCAATCGATCAGGCCCACACGGCCGACGAACACATCGACATCGAAGCCCTCAACGCGGGCGCCGATTTTTTCACCACCTTTGTGGCGGGACTGGTGCGTTGAATCGAGCCTTCGATCAACCCGCCTGAGACTCGCCATTCGGCCCTTGTTGCACACGCACGACGCGCAGCGGCAAGCGCACAAGGATCTCGCCATCGCATCCGATGTCGACCGAGTAAATGCCGTCTTGCGGGAAACGAAGGCCCTGCAGGTTCATCACCACGTTGCGCGTGAGAAACGGCACGTTCTTCGGCAACTGCACATCGAACTCCGGCTCGATCGGCATGCTTTTGGAATCAAGCGACTCACCGTCTTCGTTGATGATGTTGATGGAAAGTTTGTGACGACCCGCATCTTCGTGCGTGAAGCAGAAACGCAGCGCCAAGGCGCAGGATGGATGAACCACTGGCAACGAGCGAGCCGCAAGCGCATCAAAGGTTCCGGAAATGACGAGCTTGCCGTTGTAGTCGGCAGCGAAGTCGCAAAGCGTGGCAATTTGAATGTCCATGATGTAGTGAGGAATGAAGGCGCCTTAGGTATGCAGATTCCAAGCGCGCGCGAACTTTGGATTTCATCTCCCACCGCCGTAAAGCCGAAACTGGCACTCTTGATCTGACAGCAATCATCGGCATTCGATTTTCACCCGATCCACACCCAAAAACCCAAGCCTTTCATTTGCAGCACGCTAAACTCTTTTTCCGAGTTTCTTCACCACTTGTTCACAACTGATCCCCAACGGGCTGGGACAAAAAGCGGTTCAAACAAATACCAATTCATCGAGTTCACCTCGACTGACGCGCGATCGAGTCAAGCAATGTGAATAAGGTGTTCAAAGGCGTGAACAACCGCGAAATTGATTCACAAATCATTGAAAATCAATAAGTTGAAATATCATTTTCAGCCTCCACCAATGACTTTCGACCAAGTCTCGGATCGATCACACATATGAAAGCTTGGGCCCCCAGTTTGAAATCCACCCGACTACGGCATGACGACCTGCCACAAGCCGGAAGAGCCAATTCCGACTTATTCACAATGCAAAATCCCGAACTCAAGGACAGCGGGCGGGGACGCCCGCGCCACGTGGACCGGGCGTCCTCGCCCTGATCCTCAAACCACAACTTTTCCTCACTCAATCCGCGTCGATCCACCGCTCGAGTGCCGATTCCAATTCGCGTCCCAGTTTCACCCGATAGGCTTCGCCGGCCTCGACCGTGGCGCGTTTGCCCGCGCTGTTCTGGATGTGGAATCTCACGGGCGTGCTGCCGGGATTTGCGACAAGGATTTGTGAAATTTCCTCGATGTCTCGATCGCCGTGACGGCTGGTCCACAACACCAGGTCGAGCGATCCTTTTCCATTCGCGCTGGGCCGCTTGGGCTTGAGCTCGGAAACATCGGATCCCGTCAAACGAAACCCACCGGTCCGCTCATCCACCTGCACGCCACAGCGCATTTTCACAATTTTGCCAACCTCCAACAGCCCTTCATCGCGCGCGGGAACAAAGCTTTCGCCCCACAAAACAATCTCGGCACTGCCGGTGAAATCCTCGAGCACCAACACACCAAAGGGCTTGCCTGTCTTGGTCACCTTCGCCTCAAGCGAACGGATCATCCCCGCAAAGGGAAAACGATCACGCGGATTCGACAAATCAAGATCCTCGATCAAGCCCAGTCGCTTGAAACGGTCGGAGTCAATCACGCCCCGGAATTTGTCGAGCGGATGACCCGTCACATAAAAGCCGAGCAATTCCTTCTCATGCGCCAAGCGCTCGTCCTTGCTCCACTCGACGACGCTCGGTGCATCGCCCGATTTTTTCGCGTTCGCGGTCGGCGCGGAAAATCCCATGTCGCCAAAGAGCGATACCTGACCCGACGCACGGTCGCGCTGCAGCGAGGACGCGGTGGCCACGACCTGCTCCAGACGAGCAAACATTCCGGCCCGCGTCTCCCCCGTCCAATCAAGAGCGCCGGCCTTGACGAGGTTTTCAAGGATTCGCTTGTTGACGACTTTCGAGTCGAGCCGCGCTGCAAAATCATCCAGTGACGCAAATTTCCCCTTTGCCTCACGCTCGGCGATCGCTGTTGCCATCGCCGCTTCGCCGCAGTTCTTGATCGCTGCCAAGCCGTAGCGAATTCCCTGACCTCCGCCGGGCGTCGCCGCCGGCAGGAAACGCAAGCCAGACGCGTTCAGATCGGGCGGCAAAATTTCAATGCCCATGCGATGACACTCGGAAACAAACACACCAATCTTGTCGGTGTTATGAATTTCGTTCGAGAGCAGCGCGGCCATGAACTCGACCGGATGATTCGCCTTGAGCCAAGCGGTCCAATAGGAAATGTGACCATAGCACGCCGAGTGCGATTTGTTGAAGCCGTAGCCGGCAAACATTTCGATCTTCTCGAAAATCTTACCCGCGAGGACCTCGCCGATGCCATTGGTCTTGCCGCAACCTTCGACAAATTTCCCCCGCTCCTTGGCCATCTTCTCGGGGTCCTTCTTGCCCATCGCTCGACGCAATAGGTCAGCACCGCCCAGCGTGTACCCCGCCAGCAACTTGGCGGCGTTCTGCACCTGCTCCTGATAGATCATCACGCCATAGGTGTTGCCGCAGACCTGCTCAAGCAGCGGATGCTCGTACATGGCCTTCTTGCGACCCTTCTT
>CAYQRP010000036.1:0-9460 GCA_964419815.1 uncultured Luteolibacter sp.
CCCAAAAACAAACGGGAGCGGATTTCACGGCCGGCGATGATGAGTGGTGACATGGTGTCCTGACGAAAAAATTACAGATCAAAGTTGCCGAGCCATTTTTCAAATGACGCGTGGTCGCGCAAGTCGTACTGCCAGCAATGCAAGCCGTGCGCCCTGCCCGCAGCGATGTTCTCCGGCAGGTCGTCGATGTAAAGCGTGGACCCGGGATCAAGTCCGTGCGCCTCAAAGGCATGAGTGTAAATCTCGGCCTGCGGTTTGATCGCACCAACCTCGCAGGAAAGCACCGCTGCTTCAAACACATCGAACTCAGGGTAGTTTTCAAAAATCCACGGGCAGTGGATCCAGTTGGTATTGGAAAAAAGAATCAAGCGATGCCCTTTTGCCGCAAGCTGGCGCACACATTTCCACATCGGCTCGTTCGGTGTGAAAATATTGCGCCATGCCGCGCGAAATTCATCCGCGCTCGCGGCACTGCCAAGCACGCCTAAAGCCCATTCGATGTAGGCATCGGCTTCAATCCGACCCGCCTCAAACTCATCTTTGCGCTCAAGCAATCGCTCGAGCCGTGCGCGAGGGTTCGCGCAATCGGTCGGCAAGAGTCGCGACAACGATGACTCAAAATCAAAGTCCAAAAGCACGCGGCCGATGTCGTACAAAAAATTCATGATTCAAGAATGAGCTTCGCGGCAGCAATCGCGCCGGAATTTTTTCCATGCGCCGCCAGCGCGTTTTTCATCTCACGCCACGCCGCCGCATCATGCGCCAAGAGCGCCGTCACACGATGCTTCAAATCCTCCGGCGTGGATGCCAGGGCCCCACCACCGATCATCTCAAGCAATCGCAAGTTTCCTTCCTCCTGCCCGGGCACGAGATGATGGATCAACATCGGGCAGCATGCGGCAATCGCCTCATGCACGGTCGCGCCACCGGCTTTGCCCACCACCATGTGATGCCTACCCAGCAACTGCGGCACTCTGCGCGTCCAACCGACCAATTTCACCCTGCCCGGATAGGCAGCTTTGAGTTCGCGCGCCACCGCAAGCAAGTGACGCACATTGCGCCCCATCACCATCGTCAGCCTCACTTTCGGCGAAGCATCCAGCATTGCGCGCGCGCGGCTTCGCATGCCGCCAATGTCGGATGTCGGAAAATACAAAATGCGAAACGCATCGCAGGGATCATTCGCCGCCACCGTTTGCAGATTTGCAAAATCCGGATGCACCGCAAAGCCAGTCTCATGAATTCGCTCGGCAGGCAGACCCTTGGCAATCAACACATCGCGCGTCTGGGAATCCGTCACCAACCATCCCTGCGCCGGCGCACCAAGCCATGAGGCATTGATCTCGATCGAATCGGTGATCATCACAAACACTGGCGGAAAGCCTTGGGTTCCCTTGGCCATCTTGGCCAAAAAATACGGATAGAGCGGATAAGTGCTCACCACCACCTGCGGCCGAAATTTCTCCACCGCCGCACGCGTCGCATGCTCCGGCCCTCGCAGATACAAGGGCGTGTCGCCGCCAAAATCGCAGTGCTCGGCCGAGCGGTAAATCCACAACCACACACGCGGCAAATGCGTGGTGACCAAGCGATAAGCTTGCGCCAAAAATCGGGTCAGGCGCGGCGCACCAAGCAAACATGGATCGGCCACTCTCGTTTCCGCACCTGCCGCCTCCATGGCCATGGCCAGATTGCGCGCCGCGCTGTTGTGACCATCGCCAAAGGCAGCGGTCAGAATGAGAATGCGTGGGCGGGCGGACATGGCAAAGCTGGCAGGGTTTTAATCTGAGACTGTCGTTGCGTCGATCGGCATTTGGAGTTTTCATTCCCCTGCGATGTCACGCCCGTCGAAACCCGTGCAAATCCGGCCCGTCGATAGCCTCGACGCCGAGCCGGAGGATGTCGTGCGCCTGACGACCCGCGAGGGGGACGAACCTGAAAAATCCGAACCCCGCGTGATACTCGGGCCGGGCGCCGAATACAAAGGCCCGTCGAATCGCGTCAAACTGTCCTTGCGCGAGGACCTCGAAACTCGCTCGGTCGAGCCCGACATCGAAACCCTCATCGACGCCGAGACCCCGGCTCCCGAGCAACTCGAAAACGATTGGGGCGACCAAAAGAAAAACACCAAGCCGATCGCATGGGGCTGGTTTGCCATCCTCGCTCTCGCCATGGGCGCGGGCACCTTCTGGTCGCTTTACCAAATCGAAAAATCCGAAGAGCAAAACCTCAACATCCAGAGAGAGGCAAAATCCCTCATTACGGATGAAGAGGAAAAGGAACGCGAAGCAGCGCGCCAGATCGATGCCATGGAGGCGCTGCTCCGTTCATTTCACAACGCAACTTCGATCGAGGCCATGCTGCCGCTGGTGCGCGACCCCGCACGCGTCAAGCCGCTCATGGAAAACCACTACGGCAGAGACCCCGTGCCACTCGTGCGGCTGCGCTCGATCCGCTCGCTCAACCCGCTCACCATCGGATCGAGTGGGAAATTTTGGGTGGCAAGCGTGAGCCAATCGGGAGACTCCGTGAAAAACATCCTCATTGAGATCGACGATGACGGCAAACCCTTGATCGATTGGGAGACCTACGTCTGCTACCAGCCGATGCCGTGGGACGATTATGTCGCGCAGCGCCCAACCGGTGTCTCATTGGACTTCCGCGTGGTGGCAAGACTTGAAAATTTTTTCAGCCACGAATTCAGCTCGCCCTCCCGATGGCTGTGCCTCGAACTCAATGTTCCGGGCTCGATCGAATTTCTTTACGGTTACGCTCCTGTGGAAAGTGAGGCGGCGGCGCAAATCGCGGATCTGATCCGTTACAACGGCGGCGACGAGGCTTCGATGATCTTGAGGCTGCGCATCCCCGAAAATCTCAAGTCCAATCGCGGCGTGATTGTGGAAAAATTGGTGTCCACCCAATGGCTTTTCACCGAGCCTCCCGCAGTCGATCCTTGAGCCTTCGCCATGTCCGCCAAGTGCCAGCAGCAGGGAGATGAGGCAGACCGCCAAGCCGCGAGCTACTCGCGCGAACTGGTCGCGACTCTCTGCGGTGCAGGGGTTTTCCTCGCTGTCCAATTCGCATTCGGCATTTGGAAACTGAGCCATTCCTCCGGCAGCATGATGAACAAGTTCAGCTCGCTGGCACGCGACCAGTACTTCGGTTTCCTCGTCCTGCAAAACTTGCTGATCCTTGCCGCTTACGCGTTGCTCGCGATTGCCGCAACGCTGCTGCTCCAGCCTCTGGTGTCGATCTGGACGCGACGCTCAAAGCATCGCTGTTTTGGTGCGATGGCCTTGCGCGGCCTGCTTCTCACCGCCCTGCTTCACGGCTACTTCACGCTGCGCCTCACGCAAACGCGACCCTACTTTCTCAACGAAGCGGAGTTTGGCCACTGGTACTACAAGGCGCTCGACCTGATCCCCGAAATTGCCAAACCCGCGGGATTTTTCGCGCTCTTCACACTCGCTCCCGCGATCCTCGCTCCGCTGGTCCTCGGCACCCACATCCATCGTCACGGCCGACGCGGATGGCTCACAGCTCTCGCGATTCTCACCATCGGCGCCTCCGCCTTCGGCATCAGCCGATCGCTCGCACCCGCCGCAGTGGCGGAAACAAAAAAAAGCAAATCGCCGAATGTCATCATCATCGCATCGGACTCCCTGCGCGGCGACCGCCTCGGCTGCGCGGGATACCGCCCGCAACGCAACGACGGACCGGCCGCTGCCGGAGTCTCACCCCACATCGACGCACTCGCCCAACGCTCGATCCGCTTCGAAAATTGCTACACCTCGATCGCCTCAACCATCGAGTCCGGCATCCAGTTGATGACTTCGCGATACCCGCACAGTCACGGCATCCGCCAAATGTATCCCGATCGCGAAACGGTCGAAAAAACCAAGCGCAGCACCACGCCGATCGCCAGCCTGCTGCGTGAAAAGGGTTACGATTGCGCCGCGATCGGCGACTGGTGCGCCGGGTACTACGAAGTCGTGCCGCTCGGCTTTGATCACATCTCGGTATCGAGCTTCGACAACTTCAAGATCTACATGAGCCAGGCGGTGGTGATGGCCCATTTCGTGGTGCCGCTCTATTTCGACAACTCCCTTGGCTATCGCGTTTTCCCGCAGTTGAAATCCTTCGCTCAATTCGTCACGCCCGAAGTGGTCACCAAGCGCGTTGAAGAACGCCTCGCCAGTGTGAGCTCCCAAGGCAAACCGTTCTTTTGGCATGTGTTCTATTCCTGCAACCACCTGCCCTACCGCAGTCCCGAACCTTATGTGAGCATGTTCGCCGATCCCAATTATCGCGGACCCAACCGCAACGGCGTCGACTTCGACATCGATGAGTTCATCGGCGGTACCGACCTCGAATCGAAATGGAAAGCGCTGCCACCGGCGGAGATCGACCAAATCCGCGCGCTCTACGACGGCTGCACCCGCCAGTTCGACGACTGCGTGGCAAAAATTCTCGCCGCGCTCGCACGCCATCAACTTGAAGATGACACCATCGTCATCATCACCGGCGACCATGGCGACGACCTCTACGAAAACGGCGTCACGCTCGGCCACGGACTCACCTTCAATGGCGCCAACCATGCCAACCGCGTGCCGATGATCGTCCATCTGCCCGGTGCCGCCCCACGCGTCATCAGCGAAGCAGTGCGCCTTGTCGATGTCGCGCCAACGATCGCCGACCTCGTGGACATCCCGCCCGCGACCGACTGGGAAGGTGAAAGCTTCGCTTCATGGCTCCACGGCGAAACACCGACGAACCGACCCTTCTATGGCGAGACCGGATTCCCATTCATTCAATTCAGCGTGCCGGGCGCGACGCGGCCCACGCTTCCGCCGATGGACGAAATGACCTTCATCGACAAAAGCTTCAACTATCAGTTTGTTCTCAAATCCGAGTACCGAGAGGCCTTGGTCGATGCGAAACAACGCTGCCTGCGAACGGCACATTGGAAACTCGTCTGCACGCCGACCGCCGATGGCGGCAGGCATTTCGGGCTATTCGACAAGCGCACAGACCCGGACGGCATGCACAACCTCGCCAATACGCGCCCCGAAGTGCTCGAGCCCATGCGCCGGGCACTCGAAAGGTGGATGGATGAACGCGTCGAATCATCGATCAGCGAAATTTTTCCCAACGGCGAACCTTGAAGATTCGCCGCTTGAGTTCACGCGCGGAGAAATCCATGCTGGTCACCAACACCACCATGAAACCGATCCAAACATTCATCGCGCTCGTGCTCGCGATCCACGCATCAGCCGCCGAACTGCCCGATGCGTTCAAAGGCTTGCTCGAGCCCAACACACCGAAGCGCGGCCAGATCGGCATGGTGATCCCGCCGCGCGAGATCGACAAATTTGTGGCCAAGGTCGAAGCCGCCGCGCGCAAGGATCCGAAGTGGTTCCGTGAATTTTCCGCCAAGTCCAAGCCGGGCATCCCCCTGCCCTTCGACGAGCGCCTCGGTCTCACCAAGCAGGAATACGCCGAGTACCTCGCGCTCTGGAGCAAGCGTGAGTTCAAACCCTTCGAAGAAGTCACCGTCGTTCTGCGCCCTTCGTCCGGCAACAGCTGGACGATCTCCGCCACTGGACAAGCCAGCGCGATTTCCACGCTGCGCTTCATTCCAAAGGAAGATGTTTTTCATTCGCCCAACGGCAAGCTCAAGCGCATCGAAGACATCAAGGCCGAGGCCTCCAGCATCCTCGGCGAGTGGACCGGTCGCGAATGGAAACTGGAAGAGGATACCGGACTTGGAAAGACCAAGGAAAATTTTGCCGTCGGCCGCTTCACCAACAAGCCCTTTGGATTGCTCGTCTATCGCGCTCAGGAAGTCTCGACCGAAGGCACCCGCCTGCTCGATCGCAGCCTCGTGATCCGTTTCCCCATCAAGGCCAGCGCCAGCAACAAATCATCGGAGCCGAAAAAACCCGCGGCCAAAGATGATGCAAAACGCTGATCCCAGCTTCCACCCCATTCGATTTCCACGATGAGAATCATCGCCGGCAAGGCGGGGCGCCTCGCGATCAAGGTTCCACAAGCGGTCGCACGACCGACCACCGACTTTGTGCGCCAAGCGATTTTCTCGATCCTCGGCGATCGGGTCGACGGCTCACGTGTGCTCGACCTTTTTGCCGGATCCGGCGCGATCGGACTCGAAGCACTGAGCCGCGGCGCGAGCACTTGCATCTTTGTCGACGAACACCGCCAAGCCGATGCCACCATTCGGCAGAATCTCGAGAAAACCAAATTGAGCGGCGGCAGGGTCGTGAAGTCCGATGTGCAGAGTTTCCTCAAACGCGATACGGCGAGCTACGACCTGATCTTTGCCGATCCGCCCTACTGGCAGCACCACGGCGACAAGGATCACATCGGCGACCTGCTCGGCAGCGGACTCGTCGCCGCGCGGCTTGCTGCCAACGGATGCTTTGTCGCGGAAATTTCCGCCCACCAACCATCACCCGATGGCGGAGTACTGAGCCTCATCGACCGCCGCGAGTACGGCGGCAGCGCGGTCCTGCTTTACGCGCACGCGGCAAACGCCTAAAACTTTTCACACCATGCGGAAATTCCTCGCGCTGCTGCTCTACCGCGTGTCGCTGCCGTGCCTGTTCATCGCGGCCTTTCCGGCATGGGTGATCAAAATGCTGCGCCGCGGCGGACTGCACACGCCCCTTGGCGAACGCATCGCCATCTACGGCACCGACATCGAAACGGAACCCTGCGGCGCCATTCACATCCACGCGGTCAGCGTCGGCGAAACCATCATCGCCCTCAAACTCATCCGCGAATGGCTCTCGCAAAATCCACAGCAATCATTCGTGCTCGCCACCGGCACCGCCACCGGTCACGCGGTCGCAACGGGTGCCGCACTCGCGCAAGTCCGCGTCGCTTACTCACCCTTGGATTTTGCATCGATGGTCGCGCGATACCTCAACCGCTTCGAGCCGTCGCGCATCGTGCTCATCGAAGGCGAGCTCTGGCCGCACCTGCTACTGGCATGCCGCAAGCGAGCCATCCCCGTTTCTCTGGTGAATGCCCGCATGTCGCCACGCTCGACAAACCGCTACCGCCGCTTCGCCAATTGGCTGCGACCCTTTGTTTCCTGCCTCGACGCGGTGGCGATTCAGGAAAAAGAAGACGCATCGATCTGGCGCGAACTCGGTGTCGCGGAAGATGCAATCCACCTCACGGGCAGCATCAAGTTCGATCCCGGCAGCGGACCAATACCCGCACGCAGAGAGGAATTTCAAATCATGCTCGATGCCTTCGATCGCAACCGACCGATCGTTCTCGCCGCCAGCACCCACGCCGGCGAAGACGCGTGGATCGCCAATGCCATCCGCGAAGCCGCAGCTCACGCCTTGCCCGTCATCGCACCGCGCCATGCGGAGCGCCGACATCATGCGATCAAGGATCTCGAGTCGGCCGGATTCACGGTCATCGCCCGCTCGCAATTTGATGCCGCGCCAAAGCCCGATCAAACATCCGCCGTGTTTCTCATCGATACCACCGGCGAACTGAGCGACTGGACCGCCCACGCCGATGCGGTCATCATCGGCAAAAGTTTCCTCGCCGATGGCGGACAAAATCCTGCCGAAGCGATTCTTGCCATGCGCCCGGTGATCTTTGGTCCGCACATGGAAAACTTCGAGCCGCTCGCCACCAGACTCGTCGCCGCCGATGCCTGCATCAAAGCTGACGGTCACGCATCACTCGTCGCCGCCATCCGCCGCGCATTGGATCCACATGAGGCGCAGGCACTCAGCGCGCGCGCGATCGGCATTTTATCGGCACATCAGGGCGCGACTCGCCGCACCATCGATATTCTGAATGCCCGGCCAAACCCTGCAAATTGACCCAACGCGAAGTTTGTCATTTCCCAATCCTTCATCTAAGATCCGCGCTGTGAGCAATCCCGACAACGAATCATTGAGCGGACTGCTGTCGAGTTTCGCGCTGGGCCCATCGTGGGCGCGCGATGCCGCGGAGCCGTCAAAAGCGCACGCCAAAAAGGAGCGCAAGCACGACTCCCGCCAGGAGAGCGATGGCCCGCCGCGCGAACGCCGCGAATTTCGCGAACGCCGTGACGATCGTGGCAAATCAAGATTCTCACGCGACCACGCACCACGCGAAGCCATCGTCACTCCCGCCGCCGGTGTGCGCGTCACGATCATTCCCGACCCCGAAGCGGTGCGACTCATCGGCAAGGAAGTGCATCAGGTCGCACGCGTTTACCCGCTCTTCGATGTCGCCAAAATCATCATCGCCGAACGCAGCCGCTGCCGCGCGATCTTCGAGACCGATGATTCACACCCGCCGCTTTTCCACGGCAAAATCGACGGCTCCTTGTTTGTCTCGCGCGAGGAAGCGGTCCGCCATCTTTGGAACTCCGAGCTTCGCCAAAACTTTGTCGAAGAGGAAAGCATCGAGGTCGATCCACCAAGCGGCAATTTCCAATCCATCGCCCGCTGCGGACTCTCGGGCGAACTGCTTGGCCCACCCAACTTCCACGCCTACCAATCCAATCTCCGCCGCATCCACCGCGAGCGTTTCCCCAACATGCCCTTCGAGGCCTACGCCGCCAAAGTCCGCACCGAACGCGGTGAGGAAGTGGTCAACGCGTGGCTCGAAACGATGAAGAAAAAAAACCGCTGGCGCATCAAGGGCGACGGCGATGAAGCGTGGATCGAAAACCAGACCGATGCCGAACGCGCGCTCGCCTCGCGCCATTTCGACGACGCTTTCGAAGAGCTTCGCAAAATCGAAATCCCCGCCACGACCTCCAACCAACTGCTCTCTCCCTCACTGGCGCTTTCGCTCAAGCTCGCCGGCATTCACGCCCGCGAAAACCCCGCCTACCTGATCCCGTCAATCTGCCGCGCGATCGAAGCCGAGCACCTCCCGATCTTCAAACGCAAGGGCAAGCTCTACACTGGCCCGGCCCGACCCAACCCGCTCCCCAAAGACGCGGTACTCGCCGCGCGCCCCGCCATCATGGTCGAGTGGATCCGCGCCAATACTCCTGCGAAACTGGCCGGACTCTGGGAAGCGGTCCTGCCCGAGGGCGGCAATGCCCCACCCGCGGAATTTGCTGCCGACCTCTTTTGGCTCCTTCACCAAGGCCACATCCTGCTCTTCACCAACGACATCCTCATGGTTCAGGAGGTGATCGAAAAACCCGCACCCGCCAGCACCGACGCTTCCGACAAGCCCAAGCGCAAAAAGAAGAAGTCGAAAAACAAAGCGACCACTGCGGCAACGGGCGAAGCATCCGAGGACGGCTCATCGGCCGATGCCGAGTCCATCGATCCGGCCGAAAGCGAGGCCGCGACTGAATCCGCAAGCGACGAATCCTCATCAATTTCCTCCGCAGAGGTTGACGAAACGCCAGCCCTGTGATTCAAACAACCCGACCCGCACACAGGAACGGTGGCTGAGTGGTCGA
>CAYQRP010000037.1:0-9360 GCA_964419815.1 uncultured Luteolibacter sp.
CCGTACTGCGCCGCAAACGCAGCGATCAGGACGCGGCGTGATCCAGCCTACAATGGTATAGGACGAAGAAACCGCTTCTTCATTTTCTTCTCCTTGAATCTATAATCCCGGCAATCCTTCGCGGATGCGCTCGGAAAAATCCGAAGCCTGATCAGCCGCCTTGGCTTTTTCGTTCACTCGCGAGATGCGCTTGAGCTCGGCGAAAGGCAGCGATTGATCGAGTTGCCCGCGATCGTAAAGAAGCTCGTCGCCAAAACCATTCACGATGAGACGCCAATCAAAAGGTCGCCGGTCGGACGCGAGTTTTTGTTTGCGAATGGCCGTGGTGCAGTTGTTGGCGACGGCATTGTACCATCGGGGATTCTCATGCAATTCGTTGACCGTGCGCACATACTCCAAAAAGCTTTCGCGCGCGCCCTTCGTTCCGAGGCGATAGAGATAAACATCCTCACCGCTGCGGTAGTTTGATCTCACGCGAATCACATCGCGCTCATCCGCCACGACATAAAACAGCTCGAAGCGACGATACAATCCACCCAGCGCCGAATAGGACTCGCCCTTTTCTGGCCGTGTCTCGATGCTGAAGCAAACGCGACCATCATCACCAAAATCATATGAAAATATCGGATGCGCCATGTAAGGCGACCCCCAGTAATTGATGAAGATATCGACTCCCCTTAGTTTGCGCAGATCGACCTTTCGCAACTCGTATCGCGGCGTGAAATCCTCGGTCGTCCGGTAATCGAAATTTCGGAGATTGTGAATGGTCACAATGTCGCCATCGATTTTGACATGCGATGTCAAAGCCACTTCGGGTTTCCAATCTCGATATTGACGAGGCGGAATCGATGACCACCAGACGGCAACCAGCACGACCGCCAACGCAATGCCGAGCCTGGCCCGCCAACGCGGCCGCACAAATACCGCCACCAATATCATCAACAAGGCGAAAGCCCCCGCGGCCCATGGCCTGAATTCCACAAAGGGGAAATCAAACCACAGAGCGCCAAAGGCCCACAGGCAGGCAAGTGTCAGCAATATGGTGAGAATCAACCGACACAGCCAACAGCCGAATTTGCAAATCACGCACTTCATCATTCAAACTCTATGCTCATTGCAGCCTCACGAGGCCTTGACCGCGTCCCACATTTCAGACCAGAGCGCAAGCGCGTCACCCAGATCGTCAATCGGTTCGCATTTGGCGAAAATTTCCTCACTTGGGAACAGCACCTCGTTGCCTCGGAAATCCTCGCTCAAGATTGCGTATGCCGATTGGTTTGGCGCGCGGTAGGCGATGTATTCCATATTTTTGGCAGCCACTTCGGGATCAGTCAGGAAATCAATGAAACGGTGTGCCAGATCAACCGCCTTGGAATCTCTGAAAATGCAAAGGTCGTCACAGCTGAACGCCGTGCCTTCCTGTGGGATCTTCACCACGATGTCGGCACTGTCTTCGGCGACCTGTAAAAGATCGCCGGCGTAGCCCTGCACAAGATGGAACTCACCCGACGCGATGCCGCTTTTGTACTGCTCGCTGTCGAACTTCGCGATGTTCTTCTTCCAACGGATCGCCACATCGCGCGCCTGTGCGAGCTGCGCCGGATCCTTCGAGTTCAATGAAAATCCCAGTGAACGCAGCGCAGCACCCAGCACCTCGCGCATGTCGTCTAACAGCGTGACGCGGCCCTTGAGATCCGCGCGATCGAACATCCGATAAGATGACTCGGGATTGCTCACCTTGCTTGAAAGCCAAGCCATGCAGGTTGGCGCCATCATGTAAGGCACCGAGTGTTTCATGCCGGGATCGAGGGCACGCTGGAGATAAGATGCATCGACATGCTTGAGATTCGGCAACTTCGAGTGATCCAAGGGCTGCAGCATTCCTTCGCGCACCATGGTTTTGACCATGTAGGATGTGGGCATCAACACATCGTAACCACTCGCACCCGCGCTGAGTTTGGAATGCATGGACTCGTTCGAGTCAAAGGTATCGATCAGCAAACGACAGCCTTGCTCCTGCTCGAATTTGGCAACCAGCTCGGGATCGATGTAATCCGCCCAAGTGTAAACCTTGAGTTCCGGAAGCGCGGCCTTGCCGCAGTTGGTGAAAAATCCCGCGGCGATCGCGGCCGATGAAGTGGTGATAAATTGACGGCGCTTGAGTTTCATGACCCTCCACATCAACCACAAAAGGGGCGTTTTGCCCACAGGAAATTTGCTGATCGGCTGAAAGTACCCTTCTCCCACTCAGCGGGCTTGCGGCGCGAGCGGGTGACACTAAGTTCAGAACGATGAATACGAATGGAAAAACAAATCGGCAGCAAAAGTCAGCCATTCCTTGGCAGGCAAAGCTCACGATCGCTCTCATTGGCGGCGGATTGCTGGCGGGCGGGATTTTTTACGGCCTCGTTCGCAATTATCTGCACGGCGACGCCTTTCGCCGATTGCTATCTGAAAAGGTCAGCAAAGCGATTGGTGTGCAGGGCGAATTTGGCGCGTTTCGTTGGGATGGTCTCGCTCTCGATAGCGCAAGTTTCAACGCAAGCGGCGATGGACCCTTGCGCGGATTGCAAATGGAAGGGCTTCATACCGAGATCGGTCTCGGCGGATTAAAAAACGGCGTTTGGGAAATCACCGGCTCAAAGGTCGGACGCCTCGAAACGAGCTTTGATTTTAATCAGGCACCCATCGGAATCCCGGCAGCTGCCGACGAGATTCCTCCAAGCACTGCACCATCCGGCAAATCAGAGACAGAAAAACGCAGCTGGCTGCCACGCGAAGTGAACTTTGATGGATTGCACATCGCCGATGCCAACATCGATGCAAAGTTCGGCGAAAATCAACTCATCGCCAATCAACTTCGCATCGACATCAAATCGTACGGCCTTCAGGGCCATTCCGCCGAGATCAGCGGTGGAAATTTCAAAATTCTTGGGGAAAATTATCCCTCGGTCGATGTCGAGCGCATCAAGCTCAAGCATCAGGACAATCGGATATATCTCAATCAGTTGGAGCTCAGTGCGTGGGATAATGCGAGGCTCGAAGCCAGTGGTGAAATTGACCGCAACAGCGGCCGACAGTCGATCGATGGCAGCATCAGCGGAGTGAAATGTTCGGATCTGCTCAGCGGCGATTGGGTCAAACGCCTCAGCGGTGAGGTTGAGACCACATTTTCAATCAACAACCACTCAGGCAGCACCATCGCCAACGGCAAACTTGCACTCAAAAATGCAACGCTCACCGCACTCCCCGCACTCGACGCGCTAGCGACATTTTCCAATACCCAACGTTTTCGATCCCTGATCTTCAATGATGCCCGTAGCGATTGGCAGTGGCAGGAAGGTCGTCTGACGCTCGAGAATCTCGTCATGGCAAGCGATGGCGCCATTCGCGCCGAAGGCAGGATCGTCATCGACGGCGACAAGCTCGACGGTCAATTGAACGTCGGCCTGCCAGTCGATGTCGTCGCCAAGCTCCCGAGCGCCGCAAGCGATGTCTTCAACCTCAACGAGCGCGGCATGCGCTGGGCACAGGTCCGCATCAGCGGCACCACCGACAAACCGAAGGAAGATCTTAGCGCAAGACTCATGACCGCCGCTGCAGCACAGCTCATCGGTGGCTTGGGTAAGGACATTTCCGCTAGCGGAGAAGATGCCGCAAGTGCCGCCGAGGAAATCATCAATGCGGAAAAACCCATCGAAAAGGGCGTCGAAGTGATTTTGGAAAACAGCGAAAGTGCGCGCAAACTTCTGCGGGGGCTTTTGCAAAAAATCCCTGCTCAAGAATAAGTCTCTGACGATCTTCCCGATGCCGGCTCGTTCTGATCAAGAAAGTCGGTAGTTTGTTTGAATAAATTTCGCGCGGATCAGTTCAACAGGCAGTTGGCATATCAGCCATAAAGCCCGTCTGTTCCGGTGAAAACGCCTTATGTTCATAGACCCCATCGCAGCCCTCGGGCCTTTTCGCTGATCGAGTTGTCGGTGGTTATCGCGATTCTCCTCACGCTCGCCACCGCTGGCGCGCAATTGCTAGGACACACCGAAGTCCAAACCCGCAGAGCCGGCACCGAATTGATCAGCAATCTCATTGAACAGGCGCGCAACACGGCGATCACCTCGCGTCGCCATGTGGTATTGGCCATCGCCGAACCCGGTGACATCCCCAACACCGACGCGCGCTGCCGATTGGGAATTTTCAAAGTCGATTCATGGCCGGATGCATTGGATGGTGAAATCATCAGGGCGGATCAAAAGGGCCGCTGGCGCGCGTTTGAGACGGGACTCGCCGTCAGCGCAGGAAAACTCGAAGGCTTCGACAACCCGCTCGACGCGGAAGAGCTCACACTGGAATACGAGAGCAATTCGAAAACGAAGAACGCAAAGATTCATGCCATCACTTTCAATCCTCGTGGCACGATCGTCCATCCCTCAAGCGCGCAACCAATCGTCCTGCGCGTCGCCGCGGGGCACTATCGAAATGGAAAGTTCGTCCCGAGGAAAAACACGAACAATGGCGCGATGGTGGAGCAAAAGATCAGAATCGGCCGAATCACCGCCCGCCCTTACCGGATCAACGAATGAAAACCGCTGCCAAAAAAATTTCCTTTTCGAAAGGCACGACACTGGTCGAGTCGAGCATTGCGATGGGCATTCTCGCGGTTGCGGTTCCGCTTGTTTTTGGATCCATGGCCGAAGCAGGTAAAAGCGGCTCATCCGCCGAGGCCGAAACCCGCTGCGCATGGATGATCCCGGCCTGCCTTCAGGAAATTGAAAATTCCAGAGCCGGCAGACCGCAATATTTCGCTGCCACCGAAACAGGTGAGGCGTTTCCTACCGGCGACGAAATTTGGGCTCTGGCATTTTCAAACGAAGGATCGGTCATCGGCAAGATCAGTGCTGCAGAATACAAAAATGGTATCAGAAACACTTGTGGCAAGATGGTGAGCCATATCGCAAATATCAGAGCCCACAAACTCGATGAAAATGACCGCATGCTCGGGCTCCGCATCACGCTCGAATACCCTGCCGCCGCGCCTGCCGGCAAACGTCGAACGCTTGATTTCCACTCGCGCATTCCATGAACACCCAGCAAGCATCACCACGCGGATTCTCCCTGGTAGAACTGAGCTGCTCGATGGGAGTCGGGTCGATGATCCTTCTGCTTGCGGCGACGATGCTGGGAAGCTCGGGTGAAGGATACCATAAGATCAGCAAAAACATTTCCAACACTCGCGAGGCACGCGCCATCATCAGCCAACTCAACTCGGATCTTGCGACAGCAAAGTTTCATCCGGCACAAATCATCGAGAATCCGCCATCGTCACGACCTTCGCACCGCCTTGGGTTTCTCTCGCTCCAAGCCGCGCAAGCCCAATCCGAAAAGGGGTATATCGGCGACCTTTGCGCGGTGAACTATTACCTCGAAGATCTTCAACTGGGCGGACAGACCGTGCGCTGCCTCATGCGCGGCATGCGCGAAAGTGCCGACACCTATACCGCACTCAAGGCCGATTCGGTTGAGACGCTTTTTGAAAAACAACCCGAACGCGACGAACCTATTGGCTTTGGAATCGTCTCATTTTCTGTGCAACCGAAAACAAAAGATGACGCTGGCCAATGGATCGATTGCGAATCGGACACGACCGCGCCCGAGGCAATCGCCTTGCGCATCGCAATCGCGAGCCAAAGCCTCTGCGCAAGACTCAAATCCGCCGACGACTGGAACGGCACCGGTGCCAACAGTGGTTTTCTAGGCAATGCGGAAAACGAGTCGGATCATCCAAATCTGGAAATCCACGAAATGCTCATTCGCTTCGGCCATCATGAATCGTCCTGAAAAACCTGCCGCACGCAAACGCGCTGACGGCTTCACGCTGGTCGTCGTCCTGGTGGTGGCCGCCGCCCTGCTGATCGCCGCCATCAGCAGCCTCGCGATCAGCGGCATCGAACGCGGCACCTCACGAGCATGGGTCGACCAACAGCGCGCGCATCTCGCCGCTCGAGCAGGCCTTGAGGAACTGCGAGACATCTTCAACAAAGAGGCCTGCAACGACGAGTTTCTCATTTTGCAATCCACTCTTACCGAGCCACTGAGCGCCGGTCGCGATCCCGCCCCGCACCTTTTCCTCGCGCGTGGCACCGCCAAGTCGAACGGATACCAGTACCGATACACGCCACTCTTCAGCACCAACCGCATGCCCGAAGAGACGCCGCTTGAAGCCCCTTCAATCGATACGCTCATCACAAACGATGAAAATCAACACGTTGATTTCAACACCCTACCCTACCTCGACCAAGTACGGGCCGCATGGATCTACCTCAAGGATGATCGGGATCGGATGATCGCTCGTTACGCCTACTGGGTCGAAGATCTTCAAGGGAAAATCGATGCGGGGACGGCCGGCAACCATCTCGGTCCCGAGCAATCCCACCAGCGAGCCGCCTGGCCATTTCCCGCTCCCGGACTCAACCCTCAAACACTTTCGGATGGTCAAGCGCCGCTCAACCAAATCGCGCTCTACGCCATCGACCCGAACACAAATGAAGAGGCTCAGGGAAACATCGCGAAATCGATCCTGAAAAATCGTGCCATTCTCATCACGCCCGATTCCTGCCTAGCAGCCGCCGATATTTCTACACCCATTCAGCGCGGGGACGATGGACATCAACTCGACGCGGTAGCCCGCGCGGTTGAGGAAAATCTCAGCGCGGAGATTCGATCTTACGAGGAGCAGCCGATCATTCCCTTTGCTGAGGGCATTGATGCACGCGCCGCTGGAACACCAAAAATCAACCTGAACCAACTCCTTGCCAAAGATGCAAATGCCGCGATCAACGAAATGGCGAGCCACATCAAAAAATCACTTCCCGAATTCGATCAACGCAAAGGCGGGTTTCCCGACGATTACCTTCGCACGCTTGCGGCGAACGCCATCGACTACGCTGATGCCGACAGCGAGGCGTCGGTTTCCGATGGCCTCTACCGTGGACTCGATGCCTGTCCGATGGTGAGCGAATTTCTGATGCGATTTCGCTGGGAAAATGTCCTCACTGAAAACGGTCGCAAGTATCTGGTGCTCTCGGCTTCGACCTATGTCGAACTCTGGAACATGAGCGACCAAGCAATCAGCGGCAACGCCGAGATATCCTATGAAACTGCCTACAAGTTTCCACTTGGTGCCAACCCCGAGATTTCGCTCGCCGATCTCAGCAACGCATTTCCTGATCTTGCCGAAAATGAAGGTCGCCGCTGGTTTCCGCCGATCACTGTCACGCTCAAGCCCAATGAGTATCGGGTGATCACCTGCGGCACCATCACCTACAAAATCGACGCCGGGCCGTCCTCGATTTTCATCCCAAGCCCGCTTGTGCTTGAGGGAGAAACCTTCGGTAGCTCAGGTGCAGGGTACCGCATGAAGTGGAATGGAAAATTGGTGGACCAATCACGCGGCGGCATTCATCGCAACAATTGCAGCCTGCACTACCCCAAAGACACAGCCAGCCAACCGCGTCAACGCGTACGCACCACCATTCCCTCACACTCGCACACGCGCAGCGGAATTTATTGCAACAACATGGGCGATCCGCGCATGGCATTTTACAATCAGGCCCCGCAGGACGCCAATACCTACCCGGACAACTACAGCCCGAATCGACGCAATATTCGCTGGGGTACCATCTACAACAAGGACGGTGCAAACAAACCCAAAGTGCACGGACGCGTGATGCCATCCGAGTGGCCCGACGGGGGACACAATTCGAGCTACGAATCCAACGGATTTTTCACCAACGACGAGCGTATCAACCCAGATGATCCGCGCTTTTTTCCCAACGCCTCATCAACTCTTCGCAACCCGGATGCCGCCGAATCTCCCATGCGGATTTCTAACTTGGGAAAATTCCTCAGCGTGACCGAACTAGGACGCATTTACGATCCAATCATGTGGAAAACCGCGATGCCCGCAGCCGCCAATATGCCGTGGGGTGATGTGGAAATCTCCAGCGAATCAAGCACTGACTACGGTGGCGGCAACACGCTTCGCATCGGCCGCGCGGATCATCCGCGCTTCAGATCAAGGCCAGGCATGGATGCCCATCGCTTGCTCGATCTTTTCCATGTCGGCATTTCTACCTCCGACAACCAAGCCAAACGAGAAGGCAATACCATGCTCGTCGACGGCCACGTCAACCTGAACACCGCTTCCCGCGATGTTCTGCGCGCACTGGTAATTGGCACGCTCAAAATGGATCCGAAAATTTCCCAGCGCAGCTCGGAAAGTCACAATACCACCGACCTCATGGCTCCACCGGTGAGCCCGCTGAAACTCACAGCCGAGCAAATCAATCATCATGCCAATCAGATCGCCGATGCGATTCTGCTTGAGAGAAAAAACAAACCCTTTGCCTCACCATCAGAAATTGCCAATGCCCGCGGCACCGATGGCAAACCCGTTTTTGGCAACAAGGAGTTGTTGCCCAACGGAGAAAAAATCCACCTCAGCGACTCGGCATCGGAAGAATGCTTCGCGCGCATTTACGAATCCACCACCACTCGCTCGCGCAACTTCCGCATCTGGATCGTCGCCCAAGCGATCAGTCCACAAAAATCCCCCACCGAAAAAACCGAGGTGCTGGCCGAGGTACGCCGCAATTTCACGGTTTTCGCCGACCCCGGATCGCGCAAAGCCGACGGCTCCATCGATCCTAAAAAATCCAAACTCAAAATCCTGCATGAAAACGATTTCTAAAATCCTTGCTGCCACAATTTTCATCATTGGAGGAGTGCTCGAAGCGAACGGCAAAGACACCGCGCCCGAGATCGGTTTTCTTCGCATCATCAACGCAATTGCTCCGGGCAGCGGCACAACCCGTGTGCTCATCGACGGCGAGGATCTCTTCCCAAAAGGCTATCAGCTAGGTCAGCGCAGCGGCGGTATCGGCCTCGCAGCGGGCACGCACAAAGTCAGTTTCGAAAAAGACGGCGTTCAAAGCGGCAGCACAAAGATTGATCTGAAATCGGGCGAAACCCTGAGCCTCATCGGTTTTGCCGAAAAAATTCCCACATCTGATGCGGATGCCGCACCACGATGGACAACCAAGATTCTCAAACTCAAGCAGAGCAAACCAGAGCGAGGGTTCCGCATGACACTGCTATCGGTTTGCGAGGTCGACGAAATGAAAATCGAAGCTCTCATTCCCGAAATAAACGCCATCCGCATGGCTTATGCAAAGCGGCTCAAGCCTGCCACCATCGACCTCGGCGAATCGCGCCATGAAGTCATGGTAAGAGCTGACGGAAAAATCATCACCACCGTTTCCCCCGATGACCCGGGCAACCATGTGGTCGTCATTTATCAGGATG